>CALMFQ010000218.1 GCA_937863215.1 uncultured Pseudomonadota bacterium | reverse complement strand
CAACCTCACCACGCCCCGCCAGCAGCGGGGCGTGGTTTTTCATGCCGCCTCAGCGTGGTGCCAGTAGTTCATAGCGGCGTGCAATCGCCTGCCATTCGGGATCGATGCGCATCTGCGCAATCACCTTGTCGAGTGCCTGCTGCAATTCGCGATTGTGTTTGCCGATCAGGATATAGCGGTTGAATGCGGCTTAATGCTGCACCGTCTGTGTCTCAAACAGCCCAGCATAGCCACCGTCGAGTGCGGCAAAATAGGAATGATTCATCACCGTGAAATCGACCCGCCCGGCCAGCACCTTGCCCAGATTTACCGCCTCGGCGGCAGCATCCTCGCGCCGGATCAGACCGGCATCCTTCAACTCGTCGATACCCTGGTAGCGATGTCCATAGACTCCGGCAAAACGCAGGCCCGCCAGAGAGTTCAGGCTGGTAACGGTTTTCGGCGCGGGCCGGCGAAATAGCAGCAGGTTGTAGTCGCTGCTCAGCGGCAGGCTCCACAGAAAGCGCGTGTGCGCCTCATCGGCAACGAAACGCGGCGTCAGGAACAGTGCCACACCGCCAAAACGGGTCTCCTGCCGGTCGAGAACCAGTCGCGCCAGGCGTGCCCGCGGCAGGTTCACCAGTTGCAGCCGGTAGCCGCGATCCAGCCTGCGATTCAGGTAGTCGACCAGATCGGGGGCAAGACCGGACTGGCCTTGATTATCGAGGAATGGCGGATGCAGGTAGCTGTTGTAGGCCTGAATCGTCCCGCCCCACGCCGGCAACGCCAGCAACAGGACCACGCCCGCCAAAGCAGAAACCCATCGCATATGCCGCACCTCCCTGCCCGGTGGCCGTAGCCGTTCTGACCCGCATTTTGCGCTTTAGTGCCCGTCCGGATTACGGCAATCCGGGTCTGACGCTAAAAAAAACGCCCCATCGCGATGGGGCGTCGTTCGCTGCATTGACTTTCAGTTTGGCTGATCCAGATTGAATGCCTTGTGCAGTACGCGTACCGCCAGCTCCAGATACTTCTCGTCGATCACCACGGAAATCTTGATTTCCGAAGTCGAAATCATCTGGATATTGATGCCTTCTTCCGCCAGGGTACGGAACATGGTGCTGGCCACACCGCAATGCGAACGCATGCCGACGCCGACGATCGATACCTTGTTGATTTTCGGATCGCCGATTACCGCCTTGGAGCCGATGTGCGCCTGCACGCCCTCAAGAATGTCCATGGCTTTCTGGTATTCGCCGCGCGGTACGGTGAACGAGAAATCGGTCATGCCGTCTTCGCCGACGTTCTGAATGATCATATCGACGTCGATATTGGCATCGGCTACCGGGCCGAGGATCTGGTAGGCAATGCCCGGCTTGTCCGGCACGCCTTTGATGGTGATCTTGGCTTCGTCGCGATTGAATGCAATACCGGAAATAACCGCTTTTTCCATTTTCTCGTCTTCCTCAAACGTAATCAGCGTGCCCTCGCCTTCCTCCTCGAAGCTGCTGAGCACACGCAATTTGACTTTGTATTTGCCGGCGAATTCGACCGAGCGGATTTGCAGGATCTTCGATCCGAGGCTGGCCATCTCGAGCATTTCCTCGAAGGTAATCCGGTCGAGCTTGCGCGCTTCGGGAACGATACGCGGGTCAGTGGTGTATACGCCATCGACGTCGGTATAGATCTGGCATTCGTCGGCCCGCAGCGCCGCTGCCAGCGCCACACCGGAGGTATCCGAGCCGCCACGGCCGAGCGTGGTGATATTGCCGAATTCATCGACGCCCTGGAAACCGGCGACGATGACGACCTTGCCCTCGCCCAGATCCTTGCGCATGGCTGCGTCGTCGATGCTCTGGATGCGGGCCTTGGTGAATGTGCTGTCGGTCAGCACCCGGACCTGCGCACCGGTGTAGCTGCGTGCATCGATGCCGATGCCTTTCAGCGCCATGGCCAGCAGGCCGATGGTGACTTGCTCACCGGTGGAGACGATCACATCCAGCTCACGCGGATCAGGCGTTGCCTGAACCTCTTTGGCCAGTGCGATCAGGCGATTGGTTTCGCCGCTCATTGCCGATACCACCACGACGATATCGTGGCCCTGAGCCTTCCATTTGGCCACTCGCTTGGCAACGTTCTTGATACGTTCCGGGCTGCCAACCGAGGTGCCGCCGTATTTCTGTACGATTAGCGCCATCGTTGTTCCACGCTTGAGTGAAAAGACGCGATTTTAACCCAGTCGATTCCAATAAATAAAAGGTTTTCTGCTATCCGGGCTGATGCAGATCAATCCTCTAGCAGCGGAACCCGCGGCGCCAGTGCGCACAACAGCTCGTAACCGATGGTGCCGGCGGCCTGTGCCACCTCGTCCACCGGCAGGCCCTCGCCCCACAGCGTAACCGCAGAGCCGACGCCGGCCTGCGGCAATTGGGACAAATCCACCGCCAGCATGTCCATCGACACCCGGCCAAGCAGGCGGGTGCGGGCGCCATCGACCAGCACCGGCGTGCCGGTTGGCGCATGGCGCGGGTAGCCGTCGGCATAACCGCAGGCCACCGTGCCGATGCGTGTCGGCGCAGTGGCGGTGAACAGCGAACCGTAACCGGCGCTGTCGCCGGGCTGCAGCATCTGGGTCGCGATGATACGACTCTGCAGCGTCATCACCGGCTGCAAGCCGAGCGCTGCCGCGCTGCGTTCGGCAAACGGCGACGCACCGTACAACATGATCCCCGGCCGCACCCAGTCGGCACGCGTATCCGGCAGATCGATCAGCGCCGCCGAATTGGCCAGGCTGGATTGCAGATCGAGGCCGGCAACAGCGCTGGAGAACCGGCATAACTGCGCATCTGCGCCACCGACGATATCGGCATTGGCAAAATGCGTCATCAGCGTGATGCGGTTGACGTTTGCACTCGCCTGCAATTGCGCCAGCAGCTGCGGCAATTGCGCCGGCGGAAAGCCGAGCCGGTTCATACCGGTATTCAGCTTGACCCAGACATCGAACGGCCGCGGCAGGTCGGCCTGCAGCAGCCAATCCAGCTGTTCCGGCTGATGCAGCACCGGAATCAGGTGCTGCGCCACGTAATCGGCGACTTCATCGCGCGTGAACATGCCTTCCAGCATCACGATCGGATGTGCAAAACCGGCATGGCGCAGCTGCGCCGCCGCCTCGACATTCAGCAGCGCAAACGCATCCGCCTGCTGCAGCGCATGCGCCACGCGCAAGGTGCCGTGGCCATAGCCATTGGCCTTGATCACTGCGGCAATGCGGGATTGCGGCGCGTAGCGGCGCACGGTGCCGAGATTGTGCTGCAGGGCGGAGAGGGAAATACGGGCGGAAATCGGGCGGGTCATGGCAGCAAAGGATGCGGACGAGTTGCCGATTATAGACCTAAACACCGCCACAGTTGCGGCGTTGCCGCTTACTTGGCGGCTGGCGGCGCAAACGGGCCGGGCAATTGCGGCCGGCGGTAATCGCCAAAGACGACTTCGATGCGTTTTTCGCTGCGCACCGGCTTGCCGGCTTTCTGTGCCGGCGTGTAGCGGGCGTAGATGAACGGGCCGAGCGCGGCTTTGTCGTACAGCCCCGGCGGGTCGGAATACTCGATATCGGCATCCAGCACGACACCGCTCTCGTCGATTTTCAGCAACACGATCACCATGCCGGGTTTCGGGTTGTGCCCCATCGACAGCGGAAAATTCACCGCCGGCGGCACCTGGGGCTCGGCTACCCGATCGAGTTCGCTGGCGGGGTAAAACTGCAGATCGGGCATTTCGATCAGGCCCAGCGTCGGCATGTCCGGCAACGGTGGCTCGGGCAGGCTGACGGGCGGCTCGGGCGGTGGCGATTGCGGCGGCGCAGCCGATGCAGCCGGCGCAACCGCATCGGCTGCATGCGGCAACTGTAGCGGCGATCGGGCCACCGCCAGCGGCGCGCTGCGCAGCCCCGGCGTTCCGGGCCGGGTGTGCGGCGGCGTGACAGCCGTTATCTGATGCGGTACCGGCACACGCACCAGCCGTACATCGATTCGGCCACTGGCCTTGTGCGGCGCCGTGCCGACGCCATACACATTGAGTCCGAAGCCGACCAGCAGATGCAAGCCCAGCGCGGCGATCAGCGCAATCGCCAGATGCAGGTACTGACGCCAGATTGCCAAGCCGGCTCCGCCAGGTGCGCGCTTATTTGGCCGGAGCCGCCAGCTCGCGCTCGATATCGGCGCGCGCGATAGCGCCCGGTACCAGCTTGCCGCTGGCAAATACGATTCCCGGCGTACCGGTGATGCCGAGCTTCTGCGCCAGTTCGCCGGTGCGTTCCACCGGCGTCTCGCATTTGCCCTCGCCTTCCGGCAGCTTGCCGTCGATCATCAGCTCCTTCCAGGCCTTGGCGCGATCCGGCGCACACCATACCAACGCCGACTTGCGCGCGGCATCCGGGTGCAGCTGGCCGAGCGGCATCAGGAATACGTAGATGGTGACGTCGGTAATATCCTTCAGCCCATCGTTTTCCAGCCGTTTGCAGAACGGGCAATCGACATCGGAAAATACCGCCATTTTGCGCGAACCGTTGCCGCGCACGATCTTGATCGCATCGTCGAACGGCAGGCCGTTGAAATCGACTTTCGACAGCTCCTGCACGCGTTTCTGCGTCAGGCTCAGCTTCTGTTTCAGGTCGACCATTTCGCCGTCCATCAGGTATTTCGCCTCGCGATCGACATAGACCACATTGCGGCCGTTCAGCACCACCTCGTACAGGCCATTGATCGGTGTCGGCGTAATATCGCCAACCCTGGCATTGGGAAATTGCGCCTGCAGCCTGGTCTTGATGTCTTTGGCCGCACCGGCATCCTTGCTGTTGGCGGTAGCGTTGCCGCCGACCAGGCAGCCGCCGAGGGCGAAAATCAGGCTGGTGGCGAGGCCGAATTTTTTCATGGTTCCGATCATATGAATCTCTTGTCTTTCACTTAATAAAAAGGCGCATCAGCCAAGCGCATGGCGAATCAGCAGTTGCTTCACCGGAGCGATCCGGTCGGTCAGGCCGAGGCCCAGGTTACGCAAGCCCGCCAGCAGCGGATTGCTGTTGTTGAACAGTTTCTGCAGGCTGTCGGTGACCAGTTGCATCAACAGCACATCTTCCTTGCGGCCGCGCTCGTAACGCCGCAGCAGGCGATAGTCGCCGGCATCGGCACCAAGCGGCAGATCGCACAGCATTTGCGCCAGCAGCCGCGCATCCTGAAAACCGAGATTGACGCCCTGCCCCGCCAGCGGATGCACGTTGTGCGCCGCGTCGCCCACCAGCGCCAGCCGTGGCTTGACCGTCTGCGGCAGGCGCAACAGACGCAGCGGGAAAGCAGCCGCAGGAGTAATCGGCGTCAGCTGGCCCAATTCATTCGCGCCGGCAAGCGCAACTCGCTCGCACAACGCATCGGCGTCGAATGCGACCAGCGCATCGGCCTTGGCATCGAATGTGGACCAGACGATCGAGATACGGTTCCCCGGCAGCGGCAGCCAGGCAAGAATGCCGTCGTCGAAGAACCACTGGCGCGCAATGCCGCGATGCGGCCGTTCGCAGGCAAAATTGGCAACCACACCTTTCTGGCCGTAGGGATCGGGTTTGGCTTCGATGCCGGCCTGAGCGCGCACCCAGGAATTGGCGCCGTCGGCGCCGATCACCAGCCGGCATGCCAGCGTACGGCCGTCGTCCAGCGCGATCAGCGCATTGTCGTCGCCCCATTCGATGCGCGTCGGCCGACACGGGCTGACAATGCGCAGATTCGGCTGTTGCGCCAGCCCCTGCCACAAGGCATCGAGCAGCAAACGGTTTTCCAGAATGCTGGCCAGCTCGCTGGCGGCGGCATCGGCTGCGTCCAGCAGCAACTGGCTGCCCTTGCGGTCGCCACGCACCTGCATCTGCCGCACCGGCGCCACGCGCGCGCCATCCATGCGTTGCCAGGCGCCGATATCGCGCAGAAAACGCTGATTGCCGGGGCTGATGGCATAGATACGCGCATCCCAGCTGGCGTCCTGCGGCAACGCTGCCGGCGGGCGCCCTTCCAGCAGCGCCACCTGCAGCCGGCTATCGGCCAGCGCCGCGGCCATGCTGGCGCCGACCAGTCCACCGCCGACGATCACCACGTCAAATTGCTCAATCATTTCAAATCCGCGACCCAAAAATCATCCGGTTGGTAAACGCACGCCGCAACCCCGGCGCCAGATCCAGCGCCAGCAGGCCGGCGCTGCGCATCCGCTGCAGCCAGGCCGGATGCTGGTCGAACAGCTGGATCAGCAAATCGGTGAAGCCGACCGTCAGGTTGGCATCCAGCCGCCGGTTGCGGCCGAACTGCTGCAGCATCGGCGCCGCGCCGATCTGCGTACGCGGCGTTGCCAGTATCAGTTGCGCCAGATCCAGCGCATCGCGCAGCCCCAGATTGAATCCCTGTCCGGCAACCGGATGCAGCGCCTGTGCCGCGTTGCCGATCAGCGCCACCCGCTGCGCATGATTGCGGCTCAACTGGCGCAGGTACAGCGGGAACGCCGCCCGCGGCCCGACCGCAACAAACTGGCCGGCCCGGTCGCCAAACGCCTGCTGCAGTTCGGCAAGGAAACGCGCGTCGTCCCAAGCCAGCACCGTCGGTGCGTGCTGCTCCGGCTGCGTCCACACCAGCGCAAATCCCTGCCCGCGCGGCAGCAGCGCAATCGGCCCGGACTGGCTGAAACGTTCGTACGCCACGCCACCGTTGGGCCGGTCGGCATGGACATCGGCAATCACCGCCTGCTGCCGGTAAGGCCGACTGTAGCGCTGCAAATCCGGCACCAGTTCGACACTGCGTCCGCCATCGGCCAGCACCACCAGCGCTGCAGTGACCTGCTGCCGCTGGCCGTGCATTTCAATCGTTGCCAGCGCATAGTGTGCCAGTGTTTTCAGATCGACCAGTTGCGCGCCGGTCCGGTATTCGATGCCGCCGGTCGTCAGTACCTCGTGCAGCGCACGCTGCAGCTCGCCGAAATTGACCACGTAGCCGAGCGCCGGCAATTGCATTTCCTCATGGCTGAGTTTGACACGGCCGAGCGCGCCCTGCTGCGACACATGTACAGTTTCAATCGGCGTGCGGGAGCGGATTGCCGCCCACGTGCCGAGTCGATCCAGCTCGCGGCAGCTGCCCCAGGACAGCGCCAGCGCACGCGGATCGGCGCCCGGCGCGTCCGGACGCGCTTCGATCAGCCCCACATCCAGACCGCTGTCGCGCAATTTCAACGCCAGCGCCGCGCCCAACGGGCCACCGCCGACGATCAGCACATCCAGATGATCGCGCATCAGCCACGCTCCGCCATCACCGCCTCGATTTCGGCAACGGTTTTCGGCG
>CALMFQ010000217.1 GCA_937863215.1 uncultured Pseudomonadota bacterium | reverse complement strand
ACCAGCCTTGCTGCGCGTGCGTCTGCAGCGACAGCAGCTCGGCCCGCGTCGGCGCCCGCCAGCCGCGGGCCAGGCCGCAGTGCGCCGCGGCATCCAGTGTTTGCGGCAGAGATTGAGTCGCTGCGGCCCAGGTGCCGTGCAGGCTCTGGATCGACCATAACAGACCGGTCTGGCGCTGTTTGCTGCAACCCCAGTCGTGCGGCCGTTCGCCCGGCTGCGGCTTGGCCGGACAGATGCCCTGCCCGGCGGCGTCGCCATTGTTGCAGATGCGGATGAATTCTGTGGCGGCAGCGGCGTAGGATACGCTGGACAGACAGCACAGCAGGATGATTCGGTACATGACAAGACTCCGGACAGTCGGATTGAGTCCGGAAACGCTAAGCGTTTTGGCTTAACAGCCGATTAAGACGAGGGTGCAAACGAGAATGGCGCCAGCGGCGGCGCCATTGCCAGGCATCAATGCGATGGCGTTATCGTGTGGCGTTGAGGATGATTGACCGTATCGGCATCGCGCTGGAAAAACAGCGTCAGCCAGCTGTCCCACGCGGAAAACAGCCAGAACAGCAGAAAGCCGACGCTGTAGCTGGCAAGCCGGTGTTCGGCCAGTGCAACACCGAATATGGTCAGATCGGCGGGATCGACCAGGGTAAAGAAAACAACCGTCATCGCTCCTGCTATCAGGAACGATGGCCACATGATCCAGATCGTGCGTTGCATGATGTATCTCCGTGGTTGGGAACAGGCTGCAGCGGTCGCGGATGTCGTGGTCAGATTGCGACTGTTGTCGGCTGCCGGTATTGCCGGCACCGCAGTGGTGCACCGAACTGTTTTAGTGCACGTAACTGTTTAATTTTTCGCTGCTTTTCAAGGCTAACACGTCTGTCGCAGCGATGCTATACCGTCGATTGGCGGGGCGTAGCCGGCGCGATCCCGCGGCGAATGATTCAACGGATCGCCGATGGGGTTTCGCCGCCTTCCGGTTTGCGATTGCTGCCGGCAACCACCTTGAATTCGAACAGCCGGCATTCGAGCGCGCCGTTGAACAGTACGCTGCGTTTCGATGCCGATAGCCGGATCAGCTTGGCCAGCGCCGGGTCGCCGGTGAGGAAATAGGCACGCCAGCCGGCAAAATTGCGCTTGAGGGTGTTGCCCATTTCCGGGTACAGCGCCGCCAGCCGGTCGAGCTCATCCAGCCGCACGCCATATGGCGGATTGGTGACGATCACGCCTTCCGCTGCCGGTGCGCCGAGGTTGACGAAATCGGCCTGTTTCAATTGCACCAGATCGGCGTAACCGGCCTGTTGCAGATTGTCGCGCGCCGATTTGAGTGCATCGCCGAACTTGTCGCTACCCCAGATCGGCAAGGGTTGGCGCGGTTGCTGCTGCGCCTGGCTGTCGGCCAGCAGCTGTTCCCACGCCTTGCGGTTGAAGTTGTTGAGTTTCTGCAGCGCAAAACTGCGGCCAAGGCCGGGGTCGATGTTCAGCGCCATTTGCACTGCTTCGAGCAGGATGGTACCGCTGCCGCACATCGGGTCGAGCAGTGGCGTACCCGGCACCCAGCCGGACAGCTTGAGAATGCCGGCGGCGAGATTTTCGCGCAGCGGTGCCTCGTTGGCGCTATGGCGCAGGCCGCGCTTGAACAGCGGTTCGCCGGACAGGTCGAGATAAATGGTGCAGATGCGTTCGTCGAGAAATGCCTGGATGCGCACATCCGGGTTGCGCGTGTCGACGCTCGGGCGCACGCCGCGCTCTTCGCGGAAGCGGTCGCAGATGGCATCCTTGATTTTCAGTGTGACGAATTCGAGGCTCTTGACCGGCGATTTCTGCGCTGCCACATTGACGCGAATCGTCAACTCCGGATTGAACAGCATCGGCCATTCGCATTCCAGCGCCAGCTTGTAGATGTCCTGTTCGTTACGGTAACCGCCGGCAGCGATACGCCACAGGATGCGGCTGGCGACACGGCTTTTCAGATTGGCTTTTGCGCCCACCAGCCAGTCGCCGCTAAAATGTACCCCGCCGTCGGTCGGCTCGATGTACGAGGCACCGAGATCGGTCAGCTCCTGTGCCAGAACGGTTTCAAGTCCGCGCGGGCAGGGGGCAAAGAATTTCTGCGTCGGTTTGACTTGCATCAGTTCACATTCGCTTAAAACCCAGCAGGATAGCACACTCTGCGACACACTCCTTTCGAGGCTGCTCCATGAATATCTTCGGCAAATTCCCCTCTACCCGCCTGCGCCGCATGCGCCGTGACGACTTCAGCCGGCGCTTGATGCGCGAGCAGGTGCTGAGCGCCAGCGACCTGATTTACCCGGTATTCGTGCTCGACGGCCAGGATCGCAAGGAGGTGGTGGCATCGATGCCGGGAGTGGTACGCCAAAGTGTCGATCATTTGCTGCATACGGCGGAAAGGGCGGTCAAGCTGGGCGTGCCGGCGCTGGCATTGTTTCCGGTGATCGACAGTTCGCTCAAGTCGCTGGATGCCGCCGAAGCCTACAATCCGGACGGTCTGGTGCCGCGCACCATCAAGGCGTTGAAACAGCGCTTTCCGGAGCTGGGCATCATCACCGATATCGCTCTCGACCCGTATACCAGCCACGGCCAGGACGGCCTGATCGATGCTGACGGCTATGTGCTGAACGATGCAACGGTGGAAGTCCTGTGCAAACAGGCCTTGTGCCACGCGGCAGCCGGTGCCGACGTGGTGGCGCCGTCGGACATGATGGACGGCCGCATTGGCAGCGTGCGCGCTGCGCTCGATGGCGCCGGGCATATCCACACGCGGATTCTGGCGTATTCGGCCAAATACGCATCGAGCTTCTATGGCCCGTTCCGCGATGCGGTCGGCTCGGCCGGCAATCTGGGCAAGGGCAACAAATACACCTACCAGATGGATCCGGCCAATAGCAACGAGGCCTTGCGCGAAGTGGCGCTGGATCTGGACGAGGGCGCGGACATGGTGATGGTGAAGCCGGGCATGCCGTATCTGGACATTGTGCGCCGGGTGAAGGACGAATTCGGCGCGCCGACCTTTGTTTATCAGGTTTCAGGCGAATACGCGATGCTCAAGGCCGCGGCACAGAATGGCTGGCTCAACGAGCAGGCCTGCGTGCTGGAAGCGCTGCTGGCATTCAAGCGCGCCGGTGCCGACGGCATTCTGACCTATTTCGCACTCGACGCTGCGCAATGGCTGGCTGAGTAGGGGGCTATCTTGCGTCGTCGACCAGCCTGGAGCGGTATTTCCGTTCCTGTTCCAGAATGTAGCGTTGAATCAGCGATTCGGTCTGCGGGCTGAGATCGAGAAAACGGCAGCCGGCACGCTGGGTATGCACGCCGCTGCGCAACATGAAATCGAAGCTGCTGCGCACCTGCAGCGAGGTAACTACCAGGCCGAAGCCGGGCAGACTGAGGCTGCAGTTCTCGTATACCGTGCCCGGTTGCAGCGGGACATCCGGTGTGTAACCAATGATGCCGATGCCGCCGATGCTGATATCCATGATTTCCACCTGTACCGGCATCTGGTCCGGTAGCGGAATGGTGCATTTGATCGTCTGATCGTACGGCACCGACAGGCGATAGTAATTGCGGCGCTGCAGTTTCAGCAGTTTGTCCGGCAGCCTGGCGCGGAATGCCGGCTCGCCTTCGAATTGCGTGGCGCTCATGCCGTCCAGGTCGAACTGGACCCTGACCTTGTCATGCGTGGTGATGCAGATGATGTGGCGCGTTGCTTGCAGTGCCAGATTGGCTTTCTGGTCCGGGCTGAGGTCGAAGTACAGCACGCGTGCGGCGGCATCGACGCTGAGCAGCGCAACGGTGGCGAAATCGTTGGTGTCGCTGAAATAGGCGGAAATCGCCGCGCGCTTCCTGGCCAGTGCCTTGAGCACGAATATGACCTCGGCAGGGGAGCGCAACAGGTATTCGTTGTCGTTGTCGAGCGGTTTGATGGTGGTCATCGCAGGATTGGTCCGGTATTTGTCTAGCCGCGCGTCGGAATGGTCATGCCGGTACCGGTTACGGTGTTGCCGTCGGCCGGTGTTTGTTCCAGCAGTTGTTGCACCTGCTCGATGCGGGCGCGCTCCAGTTGGCCGCTTTCGGATTTTGCGGCACTGCGGCGGATGTCGTTTTCCGGAAAAACCGTCACCGTCACCGGAGTGTCGTTGCTGTAAAAACTGACGCACAGGCTGGCCCGCTCGCTACGCGACGGAACGTGCTTGTAGGCGATCTGCCGGTTGAGCAGATAGAGTTCTGCGTCTTTGGCGTTGTCGCTGTAGACGTGCAGGTTGATGTCAGAATAGCGTCCCGCACTGCCGCTCAGTACCGAGCCGACCAGATAGGGCGATAGCGGAGCCAGTTGCTGCATTACGTTGAGCGCCTCGCGCCGCAGCGAAGCCAGCAGACGCGGGTGGTCATCCCTGAAATAGAGCTCGCGGTAGGACTTGAGCGCCTGTTCCACCTCGCTGTTGGTCGGCAGGTTCTGGGTATCGGCGCAGCCGGCCTGATGCGCTGCTTTGCGTTTGGCCAGTGCAAAATCCTCGATGCCGTCCACCGCGATCAGGCGTGCTGCGATGTGGGCAATCGATTCCCGCATCGCCACATTCTTGCCGGTCTTGTCTTTGGTTTTTGTCATTGTCTGCCAACTACCTGTTGCCGCCGGTTGCCCTGCCGCCCGGATGGGCTCAGAACAGCATTTCCTTCACTTCGTCCTGCACCTGCCCCTGGCCGGAACCCTGGCCGCCATTGTCCAGATGCAACTCAGGATTGGTGTGGGTATATTCCTGATAATAGTATTCGCTGGCGATGCCGTTGCCATAATCGTTCTGCTGCACCACCACGCCTTCCGGAACGGTGGCCTCATGCTCCGGAGCGTTTTTCAGCACTTTGCCCATATAGTTGATCCAGATCGGTAACGCAGCCTGACCGCCGGTCTCTGCGCCGCCCAGCGAGCGCGGCTGATCGTAGCCCATCCATACCACGGCCACCAGGTTGCGCTGGAAGCCGGCGAACCAGGCATCGTACTGATCGTTGGTCGTGCCGGTCTTGCCGGCCAAGTCGTGTCGGCCCAGTACCGCCGCCTTGGCCGCGGTGCCGCGCCGGACGACGTCGCCCATGATCGAAGTCATGATGAAAGCGTTGCGCGGGTCGATGACTTGCTGCGCATTCTTGCCGATGACCTCCGGTTCGGTACGTGCCAGCAGCTGTCCCTTGCCGTCTTCGATGCGGTCGATGAAATAAGGTGTCAGACGGAAGCCGCCATTGGCAAACACACTATAGCCGCCAGCCAGTTGCAGTGGCGTCACCGAGCCGGCACCAAGCGCCATGGTCAGATAGGGAGGATGATTCTTGGGGTCAAATCCGAATTTGGTGATGTATTCCTGCGCGTATTGCGGCGAAATGGCCATCAGGATGCGAATCGAGACCAGGTTCTTCGACTTGGTCAGCGCATTGCGCATCGAGATCATGCCGGAATAACTGCCATCGTAGTTTTTCGGCTCCCAGTTTTGCCCACCGATGGTGGCCGGGTCGATTGCCAGCGGCGCATCGTTGATCATCGTCGATGCCGTGATGCCTTTTTCCAGTGCCGCCGAATAGATGAACGGCTTGAAGCTGGAGCCGGGCTGGCGCCACGCCTGGGTTACGTGGTTGAAGTTGTTGTGATTGAAGTCGAAGCCGCCGATCAACGAACGTACTCCGCCGGTATTCGGATCGACGGATACGAATGCCGTTTCTGCCGCCGGCATTTGCGCGATGGCCCAGTCGCCCTTGGCATTCTGCTGTACGCGAATGACTGCGCCGCGCCGGATACGGCTTTGCGGGTTGGTCTTGTCGCTCAGGCTGCGAGCTGCGAAACGCAGGCCATTGCTATCGATGCTGATCGTTTCGCCGCCCTTTACGTGGGCCTTCACTTCGCGCACGCTGGCATTCAATACCAGCGCGGGTTGCAGGTCGTCTGAATCGCTGAACTTCTGCAATTCGTCGTCATAGGTTTCTTCACTGGCATCGGCCGCCAGCTCGACAAAGCCTTCCGGTCCGCGGTAGCCGTGGCGGCGGTCATAGTCGAGCATACCTTTGCGCACCGCCTCGTAGGCGGCGGTCTGATGCACGCTGTCGAGCGTCGTATAAACCTTGAAACCCTGGGTATACGCCTCTTCCTTGTATTTTTCGTACATGTACTGGCGTACCATCTCAGCCACGTACAGCGCCGACGTATCGAATCCCTGTTGCGTGCGATGAACCAGTACCTGTTCCTGCAGCGCGGCAGCGAGTTGTTGGTCGCTGATATATTTGAGCTCATGCATGCGGCGCAGTACATATTGCTGGCGCAATTTCGCACGTTTCGGATTGGCCACCGGATTATACGACGATGGTGCTTTGGGCAAGCCGGCGAGCATCGCCATTTCGGCCACCGATAGCTTGTCCAGCGGCTTGCCATAATAAATTTGCGCTGCCGAAGCGAAGCCATAGGCACGCTGGCCGAGATAAATCTGGTTGATGTAAAGCTCAAGAATCTTGTCTTTACTCAAATTGTGTTCGATTTTAAAAGCTAGCAGCGCTTCGTTGAATTTGCGCGAGAAGGTTCGTTCGCTGGAAAGAAAGAAGTTTTTTGCCACCTGCTGGGTAATGGTACTCGCACCCTGGCGCATCTGGCTCGACAGCAGATTCGAGACGGCTGCGCGCATGATGCCGATGTAATCGACGCCGCCATGCTGGTAAAAACGTTCGTCTTCAGCTGAAAGAATGGCCTGTTTCATCAGCGCCGGAACTTTGTCGATGGCGACGAAATTACGCCGTTCCTCGCCAAATTCACCAATCTGCACGCCATCCTGGGTGTAAATGCGTAGCGGGATCTTGGGGCGATAGTCGGTAATCGTATCGAGCGACGGCAGACGAGGGTAAGTGATGAGCACCAGAACCAGTATCGCTCCTGCCACCAGTATGGATAGAGCGGTCAGCGCAGCAACAGGGTAAATGATCCAGCGATTGTTCATGTTTTTGGGCGAGGTTCGGTGGTTAATCGAATGTCATGTTATGAAACAGCGAAATTATAGGGTTTAATGGCACTCAAGCGATACAGTGGTTTCCTTTACATGACATTTTGTTACTGCTAAATTTAAAGAGGATTAGCATAAACTGATGCTAAAAACTTATTGCGAAAAGGAAAATTGGTTTGAAAATCCTAGATTTCCTTAAACCGAAAACCCCGCCCATGCTGGGTGTCGATATCAGCTCTTCCGCGATAAAAATGGTCGAGTTGAGCGATACCGGAAAAGCTTTCTGTATCGAGCGCTATGTGATCGAGCCATTACCGAAAGATGCGGTGGTGGACGGCAATGTCGCCAACCTCGAAGCAGTGGGCGATGCCATCAAGCGGGCTTGGCGGCTGATGGGTACGCGGGTGCGGAATGTCGCGCTGGCCTTGCCCGCCGCTGCGGTCATTACCAAGAAAATCACCATCCCGGCCGAACAGTCCGAAAGCGAGATGGAAACCTTGGTCGAGGCCGAGGCCAACCAATATATCCCCTTCGCGCTGGATGAGGTAAATCTGGATTTTCAGGTAATCGGCCCGTCGCCGGCTACGCCGGACGAGGTTGAGGTGCTGGTTGCGGCTTCGCGCAAGGAAAAGGTGGAAGACCGCGTCGCTGCCGCCGAGTCGGCCGGCCTGAAAGCGCTGGTGATGGATGTGGAATCATTCGCCACCTTGACTGCATACGAATTGATCCAGAGGCAGTTGCCCGGGGAAGGTGCAAATCAAGTTGTGGCTATTGTCGATATCGGTGCGACGATGATGCACATCAACGTGTTGCGCAATGGTCAGCAGATCTATTTTCGTGAGCAGGCATTTGGCGGCAATCAGCTGACCCAGGATATCCAGCGCCGCTACAATCTTTCGTCGGAAGAAGCCGAGGCGGCCAAGCGCAGCGGTGGTCTGCCGGAAAATTATGAGGCCGAGGTACTGCAGCCGTTCATGGATGGCTTGGCGCTGGAAGTGTCGCGCGCCCTGCAGTTTTTCTATACTTCCACCCAGTTCAACAAGGTCGATCATATCTTGCTGGCAGGTGGTTGCGGTGGCATCAATGGCCTGGATGAAGTCGTAGCCAACCGTACCCAGGTCGGCACCATGATCGCCAACCCCTTTCTCAACATGACCCAGTCGAGTCGCATCAAACCAAGGCAGTTGTTGGTAGACGCTCCCTCGTTATTGATCGCTTGCGGTTTGGCAATGCGGAGGTTTGACGCATGATTCGGATCAACCTGCTGCCTCATCGCGAAGAAAAACGCAAGGCACAACAGATCAGGTTTTTTGTCGTTGCCGGTGTTTCCGCGGCAACTGCATTGTTTGTTGTTGCCGTTGGCTACAGCTTGCTGGAGCAACGAATCGCTTCCCAGGAGGGTCGCAATGCGTACCTGAAAACGGAGATTGACCGGCTGGACAAGCAGATCGCCGAAATCGAGGTGCTGCGTACCAAACGCAAGGATTTGCTGGATCGCAAACAGGTGGTGGAACGCCTGCAGGCAAATCGTGGCGAAATGGTACGTATGCTTGATCAGCTTACCCGCCAGACGCCGGAAGGCATCTATTTGCTCAGCCTGAAAAATGGCGCCGCGTTGGCTGGTGCGAATATTCCTGCAGCCAAGGACAGCACGATTCGCCTCGTGGGCCGTTCCTTGTCTAACGCCAGGATTTCCACGCTGATGCGCAGCTTGAACGATTCTCCCGCGTTCGAGATGCCGACACTGGTCGAAATCAAGGCGGTAAAAGCCGGCGATCAGCGGCTGAGCGAGTTCATCATGGATGTGCCTCTGACCCGTACGGTTGAGGACAAGGGCGAAGCTGGCAAAACTGGCAAGGCTACTGCTCCGGCAGTTGCGAAGAAATAGGCGCGATTATGGCAATGACTCTTGACGAACTTCGACAGCTTGATCCCAAGCAAATTGGGAGTTGGCCTTTGCCGGTGCAGCTGACCGTGCTGCTGGTAATTATGGCACTCCTTATTGCTGCGGGTTATTTCCAGATATGGAGCCCCCAGCTGGAGCAGATCGACGCTGGCAAGCAAAAGGAGGAGGAGCTGAAAAAGGTCTTTCTCGACAAGAAGGCCAAAGCAGTGAATCTGGATGCCTACAAGCAGCAACTGCTTGAAATCGAACAGAGCTTTGGCGCCATGCTGAAACAGTTGCCGAAGAAATCCGAAGTGGATGCTTTGCTGACAGAGATCAACCAGGTCGGTTTGGGGCGCGGTTTGCAGTTCCAGTTGTTCAAACCCGGAGCGGAAGAGCTGAAAACGGAAACCGCCGAATTGCCGGTAACCATCAAGATTGCCGGCTCTTACCATGACCTGTCGGCATTTGTCAGCGATGTAGCCCAGCTTTCGCGTATCGTGACCTTGGGAGACGTCGCCCTAGAGCCGGATAAGGAATTTGGCATGTTGCTGAGCACAACGGCCAGGACTTATCGCTATCTCGACCCGGAGGAAGCACTTGC
>CALMFQ010000216.1 GCA_937863215.1 uncultured Pseudomonadota bacterium | reverse complement strand
CCACGAATTCGGCGATGCGCTGCTGCGCGAAATGGCGGAGCGCATGAAGGCGCTGCTGCGCAATGAAGACACGGTAGCGCGGCTGGGCGGTGACGAATTCACCGTGATCCTGATCGATATCGACGCGCCGCGCGCCGCGCTGAACGTGGCGCAGAAGCTGCTGCAGATTGTCGAACGGCCGATCGAACTGGGCGGCCATTCGTTGCACCTGTCGGCCAGTATCGGCATCAGCGTGTTTCCGATCGACGGCAAGGACGTAGCGACGCTGCTGAAGAATGCCGATACGGCGATGTACAGCGCCAAATCCGCCGGCCGCAACGGCTACCGCTTCTACACGCCACTGATGACCGACATGACGATGCAGCGGCTGGAAATCGAATCGGCATTGCGCCAGGCGCTACAGCAACAACAGTTTTCGCTGCACTACCAGCCGCAGATCGACATGTTCACCGACCAGCTGCTCGGTGCCGAGGCGCTGGTGCGCTGGCAGCATCCGGACAAAGGCTTGATCCGCCCCGACCAGTTCATCCCGATTGCCGAGGAAAGCGGGCTGATCGTCGAGCTTGGCAGCTGGGTGCTGGAAGAAGCCTGCCGCCAGTACGACCAGTGGCGCAAGCGCGGCTGGAAGCTGCCCAAGCTGTCGGTCAACGTCTCGGTGAAGCAACTGGAGCGCGGCAACCTGCCGCAGCAGCTGCTGCAGCTGCAGCGCAAATACGATCTGCCGCCGAACATGCTGACGCTGGAAATCACCGAATCGGTGATCATGCAGAAAGACTATGCACTGACCTTGCTGGAAGAAATCGCCGAATGCGGCGTGGAGCTGGCGATCGACGATTTCGGCACCGGCTATTCCTCGCTCAGCTATCTGAAACAGCTGCCGGTCGATACGCTCAAGGTGGACAAGAGCTTCGTGCAGGAAATCGATATCGACCGCAACGGCGAAGCCATCGTCCATGCGATCATCGCGCTGGCCAAGACCATGGGCATGTCGGTGGTGGCCGAGGGCGTGGAAACCACCGGCCAGGCGCGTTTTCTCGCTGCGCTGGAATGCGACATCGGCCAGGGCTATCTTTGGGGCCGGCCGATGCCGGCGGGCGAATTCATGCAAAACTGGAACAACAAATGCTGAACAACACCGGCAATCATACCCGCTTCAGCCAGCTGGAAGCGCATACCGCGATCGCTTCCAGCCGCCCGGAAAACGAGCGGCGCCATCGCTACAGCAGGCGCTCGACCGTCGACAACGTCGTCGCATGCCTGGCCTTGCTGGGCGATGACAAGGCGGCCTCCTGCGTAACGTACTGGGATTGCATAATTGCGGTAAACCAGGAACTGGCCAAGGCGCAACGGTACAGTTTGCTGCGGCCGCAGGAGCTGCAACGCGCCACTCTGTGGCTGGATGACCCATGGAATGCAGCAGCATTTCGACCTCTGATCAGCCATCTCCCATTCATGCATGATTGCCCCGGCACCGGGCATAACCGCCGCCACGCCTTAATACGCGCTACACATTTGCATTAGAAAATCGTGATTTGATTATGCGCCGGAGCGGACTGCCGCCTCCTCCGGCCCGATTTTCTGAACAGCTAATGGAGATACAGCGCTGTGAATATCCGACATCGTATTCTCATGCTGGTGCTGATGACCTTGTCCGCCCTGCTGGCCATCGGCACCTATTCGGTTTACAAATCCCGTACCAACGCAACAGCGGTAAGAATCGTGACCGAAGGCGTGGTGCCGAGCGCGCTGGCATCGGCCGATCTGCTTTCCCGGCTCAAGGACGTACAATTGTCCGCGCGCGCCATCGTTTCGGCGCCCGATCTGGAGCAGGCCAACCAGATCACGGCCAGACTGGAGCAGCAAAAGCTGGTGCTGACCCAGTCACTGCAGGCACAAGGCAACCAAGCCGACAGCAAATCGCAGCAGGGGCTAATCGCCCAGGTTAACGAATCGCTGCATGACTACTTTGGCGCAATCAATGACACGGTCCACTTCAAGCTCGCCGGCAACAATGTCATGGCCGAGGCCAATCTGAACGCAAACGCCGCCGTATATCAGCGGGAAATCGAGCAGATCGTCGACACGCTGCGCATCGAAAAAAACCGCAGCAAGGACGAAGCCATCGCCTCGCTCAACCAAGCATTGGAACAGACCGTTCAAACCGTGCTGCTGATTACGCTGACGGTACTGGCCGCGCTGGCGGCAATCGGCTGGCTGCTGTACCGCCAGATCACTCTGCCGATTGCGCATATGCAGGCCAAAATGACCCATATCGCCAGTACTCAGGATTTCTCCAGCCGGGTACCGGTCGAACGCCAGGATGAAATCGGGCGCTCGATCATGGCTTTCAACAGCATGATTGCCCGCATCCAGGAAAGCGACCTGCAACTGCGCAAGAAGACCAACGATATTCACGCCATGTTGCAGAACCTGCCCGAGGGAATTCTGACTATCGGCGCCGACGGCACGGTGGATGCGGAATATTCCGCGTTCCTGCAAACCATTCTCGAAACCGGCGATATCGCCGGCCAGCCGGCCATGACACTCATTTTCGGCAACAGTGACGTCGGTGACGACGCACTGGCGCAAGTCGAAGCCACCCTATTCAGCTGCATTGGCGAAGACCGGATGAATTTCGATTTCAACGCGCATTTGCTGATCGGCGAATTCAACAAACACCTGCCGGACGGCCGCAGCAAGTGCATCGATCTCAGCTGGGCGCCGATCTGTAACGACGATGACAGTGTGGAAAAAATGCTGGTCTGCATGCGCGATGTCAGCCATCTGCGTGAAGTGGAGGCCGAGGCGGCACATCAAAAACGCGAGCTGGACATTATCAGCCAGCTGTTGGCCATCAGCCGGGAAAAATTCCACGAATTTGCCGACGGCGCGACAACCCTGCTTGGTAGCAACGAGGCACTGCTAAAAAGTGGTGCTGCCTACGATGGAGACCTTATCGGGCAACTGTTCCGCAACATGCACACAATCAAGGGCAATGCCCGCACCTATGGCCTGCGCCAGCTGACCGACTGCGTACATCAAGCCGAACAGACTTACGACGATCTGCGCAATAGCAATGGAAGCGGCTACGATACGGCGGCACTACTGGCGCAGCTGAAGGATGTGCGGCAAGCGCTGGAAGAATACGAACATGTCAATAACGACAAACTGGGCCGCAAGGGCGCCGGCCGCCGCGGCCGCAGCGAACAATACCTTCTGGCCGAGCGGGAACCGCTGGAGCGGATGCAGTCGCAGCTATCGCACATGGATATCAGCAACTGCGATCACGCCAGTCTGATAGCGGCGCTGGAGGATGTGCGCCTGATCATTGGCAGGATTGGCGCTTCAACGGCCAGCCAGATGCTTGACAGTGTGTTC
>CALMFQ010000215.1 GCA_937863215.1 uncultured Pseudomonadota bacterium | reverse complement strand
CAAGATCGCGTTCGACGATCCACGGGTCGCCAGCGATCTGATCTGCCAACAGATCGGCGCAAATGCCGGCCCAGGCCAGTCCGCGCGATCCCAATGCGATCAGGCTGTACAGCGCGGGAATGCGCGGCATCTGTGCCAGCGGCGTACCGGCATCCACCGCCACCTGCCGATCCGGCACGGCGCCGACGATCGGCATGCGATCGCCGCTGACACAGCGCATGCCCACCCGGCCTGCGCCGGCAACCAGGCCGGATTGCTCCTGCTGCGGCAGAATCCGCGCCAGGCGCTGCAGATTGCCTTGCCAGGAAGCCTCCGACCAATCCCGGCTGGTCGCACGAAAATCGTAACTGGCACCGAGCACGTGCACGCCATCGACTGCCGGCATCACATACCCCTCGCGGCACAGCACCGGGGTGAACTGTGGCAGGCTGCCCGTGGGCAGATAGTCGATCTGGCCGCGAATCAGCTCCAGCGGCCACTGCGCATCTGGCTGCAATAGCTTCGCGTCGGCGGCATTGGCCAGCACCAGCACATCGGCCGCGGCCAGCAGCGCGCCATCGGCGTCGAATGCCTGCCATAGCCCTTGCTGGCGGGTGATACTGGCGACAGCAACGCCATAGCGCGTGCGGACCGCGGCGCCAGCCTGCTGCAACAACGCCTGACAAACACTGGCCGGGCGGGCCCAGCCGCCATGCTCGAACCACCAGCCACCACCGGGTACATCGATACCGCAACGGAGCGAGGCCTGCAGCCGATCCAGATAGCAAACCAGCTCCGGTGGGCAGCCCAGCTGTTGCAGCAGTTCGCGCTGGGTTTGTTCGTTTGCCTCGTCCTTGCCGATCTGCAGTACGCCGCTTTCCTGCCAGGACACGTCCAGGCCCTGCGTGCGCAGCGCTTGCAACTGCTGGCGCAGGCGCAGGAATCCGGCGCGCACCAGACGCGAAGTCAGGTTGTCGTCCTGCGACGGCAGCGGCATGTAACACCCGGCCCAGTTACCCGAGGTCGCCTGTGCCGGCCCGTCGCAGCGTTCCAGCAATTCGACCTGCGTGCCCCTGGCCGCCAGCCGGCTGGCAATACTGCAGCCGGCCAGCCCGGCACCGATCACGATTGCGGTCGCAGGCGGATTGGCTGGCGCCGGAGTGCGCCGTACCCGGCACGTCCCCGTCAGCATCGCTTTTTTGCTGCCGAAGCCAGGTGCTTTTTCTACCATGAATCCGGCGCTGGTCAAACCTTCGCGCACGGCACCGGCAACACACCAGGTCGCCAGCGTGGTGTGCTGGTGCGCAAGCCGGGCCAACGCTTTGAAGACGGGTAGCGACCACATGTCCGGATTGCGGGCGGGAGCGAAGCCGTCCAGATAGATCGCATCGACGCTGGCAGCCAGATTTTTCAGCGCCGTCTGCACGTCGTCGAGGATCAGCGTCAGCACCACCTGCCCCTGTTCGAATTCCAGCCGATGGCAGCCCGGCGTCAGCATTGGCCAGCACGCCAGCAATTGCTCGCTCTGCGCCGCCAGTTCCGGCCACTGGCGATACAGCTGCTGCAGATCGGCGGCACGGAACGGGTGTTTTTCGATGGCAATGAAATGCAGTTGCCGGCAACGCTGCGGATCGTCGCGCCATGCCGCCCAGGTAGCGAGGAAATTCAGCCCGATGCCGAAACCGGTTTCCAGAATCGCATAGCGCGCCCGGCCCTGCCAGCGCTGCGGCAGCTGGTTGCCGGCAAGAAACACCTGGCGGCTCTGCGCCAGTCCACCGGCGCGCGAATGATAAACGTCGTCGTATTGCTGGCTACAGGGCACGCCGGTATCGTCGTAGGCCAGCTGGGCAGGTTCGATGCGTAGCAGTGGCATGGCAAGGCTTTCGGGAAAAGCAAAGCCGGCGCAAGGCCGGCTCGGGGTTCGGATCGGGCGGATCGTAGCGCGGAAATCAGCGCTACGCCTTGATCTCGACAAGGAATATTTGCCGCAACGGCAGCATCGGTTGCGCCAGCAGCGCTTATTTGCGCGTCGGCTTGGCTGGCGCCAACGCCTTGCGTTCGCCGTCGATCAGCTTGTCGAGTGTCTGGAACAGCGGCTGTGCGCCGCCGGCATCGGCTTCCGAAGTCTGGTATTTGCCACCGACGACAAAAGTCGGCACACCGCTGATCTTGTACTGCGTCATGGACTGCTTGTCGCGCCGTACCTGGTTTTCGATGCCGAACGAACTGTAGGCTGCGGTGAATTTAGCCTTGTCGATACCTTGTTTGGCAACCCACTCGGCAGCCGCGTCCTTGTCGTGAGTCTCGACATTTTCCTTCTGGGTCGCATCGAATACCTTGCCATGCAGCTTGTCGGCCGCACCGAGCGCTTCCAGCGAATGGAACAGGCGTGCGTGGGCTTCCATGCGCGGATTCCAGATCGCCGGGATGCGGCGGAATTCGACATCCTTCGGCAACTTGGCCAGCCACGCGTTCAGCTCCGGCTCCAGCTTGTAGCAATGCGGACAGCCGTACCAGAAGAATTCGATCACTTCGACCTTGCCTTTGACATCGACCGGTTGCGGCGGATTCAGCAGCTTGTACGGTTCGGCACTGACGCTGGCACTGCCAGCCGCCATAAAACCCGCCACCAGAGCGGCCTTGCAGATTTGCTTCAACAGTTTCATCGCGACTCCCTGAAAAATCAAAAGGTGCGGGCCATGCTAGGCCGGCACGGCTGAATTGTTACTGAACCGCAGTAGCAGCGGGTGCCGCAGCCGGTTTGGCCGCAACCACCGGCTTGCCGGCAGCGGCCTTGGGCTGGATCAGATTGGCTTCGATACCGTTCTGGCGCAGTGTCTGACGCATCTTGTCGATGTCGTCCGGCGCTTTCAGCGGGCCGACCCGCACCCGGTGCCAGACGCCCTTGTCGGGCAGATTGGTAGTCTGGATGCTGGCTTCGACGCCAATCAGCGCCAGCTTGGCTTTCAGGTTGTCGGCGTCGGATTCGTTCTGAAACGCCCCCACCTGGAACCACGCCGGTGGCGCACTGGCCGGTTTTTCCTCCACCGGTTTGGCCGGCGGCACCGGTTGCGCCGGTGCCGCCATACCCGGCTCCTCGGTGCCCGGCAGTATCTTGTAGAAATCGTAGCTCTGCACTGCCGGTGC
>CALMFQ010000214.1 GCA_937863215.1 uncultured Pseudomonadota bacterium | reverse complement strand
CCGAAGCAGGGCAGGGGTTTGTCGCTGCGATGGCGAAGGTCAGCAACGCATTTGCCTATACGCAGACCGCCGCCATTACGGCAGCCGAAGCGGCCACCGCTGCGATCAACAAGGCGCGCAATACGTCGGCGCAGGCGTTTTTCCAGCAGATCGACTTCCGGTCGGCGGCGGACGGGTATGTCAACGACGGCCAGGCCGCCATCGACAAGCTGTTCGGCAACATCAACGCAGGCGCAATCGAATCCGCCCAGCTGGCTGCATCGGCGGCGGCGGATGCGTCGCAGGCGTGGAAATCGGCCAGCCAGTCGATCAAGTCGGCACTGGACAACATCCGCACCGGCAGCCTGTCCGGCCTGTCGCCGGAAAGCCGTTACCGCATGCTGCAGTCGCAGTTTGCCGCGACCAGTGCAGCGGCGCAGTCCGGCGACCAGGAAGCCGCCGGCAAGCTGGGCCAGATCGCGACCGACTTTCTGGAAGCCAGCCGCGACTACAACGCCAGCAGTGAGGCGTTTCAGGCAGATCGGGCCGCGGCCGACGCGGCGCTGTCGAAGTCGCTCAGCTACGCCTCGTCGCAGGTGTCGTTGCAGGACACGATTGCCAAAGCATCGCAGGCATCGGTAACGCACCTGCAGTCGCTCAACGACACGCTGACCGGGTTCTCGGCCAAGGCGCTTGAGCTGCTGCAGAAAAGCTATGGCGGCGCGGATCGCGGCACGGCAAGCAACGCCGTGTCTGCGCTGTCGTCGCTGCAGGCCGTGGCGGACAAGTTTTTCGCCGATACCGCCGCGGGCTTCACCCAGCAGTATGCCGGCGGAACGTTGATGCGATTGGAAGGCAATAACGCGCAATTCACCGATGCTGACGGCAAAACCAGTTACGTGCGCGCAGGCGAGTCGGTGCTCGACATTGCCAAGCGGGTCGATGCGCTGCGTGATTTCTGGAGCAAGCAGTTCGGCATCAGCCTCCCCAGCTACGCCGTCGGCACGCCGTTCGTGCCGGATGACCAGATCGCCCAGATTCACCAGGGCGAGATGATCATCCCGGCATCGGCGGCAGCTCAGCTGCGCAAGTACGGTATCGGCAGCCAGCCGGATAACGGCCTGCAGGCCGAAATCCTCGCCGAGCTGCGCAGCACCCGCCAAGGTCAGCAGCAGAGCTACAGCGCCATGCAGCAGCAACTGGCGGCGAGCAACGCCAAGCTGGCGGCAGTCGAGCGGCGCTTGGCGGCAATGGAAGATCAGGCGCGGCTGCAGAGGGCAGGGTCATGAGTCAAATCTACATCGCAGAAATCACCGCTTACGATCCGGCGCTGCCCGGCGAAAAGGTGCTGCGCTTCTGCACCGGCACCGGCTACACCAGCGGCGCGGGCGATACGCCTGCGCATGCCTGGCATGAGCCACGCATCCAGCAGCCGGCCAATATGCAGCGGGCGTTGCCGTTGCGTGGCGCGTCGCGGGTCGGTTACGGCGAGCTGGTGCTCGTCAATCTCGATGGCGGGTTGGACGATCTGGTGGAGTACGGCTTCGACGGACGCCAGATCGCCATCAAGCTGGGCACCACGCGGCCATGGCAGGCGCCGGTCTGGACGACGGTGCTACAGGGCACCATGGCTCGCGCGGATTTCAGCTGGTCGCAACTGACCATCAGCCTGCGCGACCGCATGGCCGAGCTGGATAAACCGCTGCAGGCCACTGCCTACGCCGGCAACAACAGCCTGCCAAACGGCGTGGAAGGCGTGGCCGGGGATCTGAAAGGCAAGCCCAAGCCCCGCTTGTACGGCAACGGCTATAACCTCGCGCCGCCCTGCGTCAACACCTCGCGCCTGATTTACCAGATCAGCGATACGGCATTGCAGGCAGTGTCGGCGGTTTACGACCGTGGCGCCGCGCTGACTGCCGGTGCGGCGTACAGCAGCCAATCGGACATGGAAACCAATGCTCCGAGCGCCGGGCAGTATCGCGCCTGGCTCGCTGGCGGCATGTTCCGGCTCGGCTCGTTGCCGGTCGGCCAGATCACTTGCGACGCCGTACAAGGCGCCGCCAGCAGCAACCGCACGGCGGCGCAGGTGGCGAAGCAGATACTGCTCGATGCGGGGATTGCCAGCGGCGATATCAGCAGCAGCGACGTGGCCGCACTGGATGCCGCAACCAGCGCCGAAGTCGGGTTGTGGGTCAACGACGCCAACACGGCCCGCGCGGCGCTCGATACCGTGCTCGGCTCGGTCGGCGGATGGTGGGGCGTGGATCGGATGGGCCAGTTTCGCATGGCCAGACTGGATGCGCCGTCGGGCTCGCCGGTGGCCACGCTGACCGAAGTCGAAATCATCAAGATCGATCGCATCGCCAATGCCGATGCCGCTATTCCGGTGTGGCGCGTCAACCTCGGCTATCAGCCGTTTGCCATCACGCAGACCAGCGATCTGGCCTGGGGCGTGACAGCCGCCCGCCGTGGCGAGCTGGCCGAGCCGTATCGCAAGGTCACTGCCAGCGATAGCAGCGTTCAGACACTGCACCCGCTTGCCGAAACGATGGACATCGAAACCGCGCTCAGCAGCGCTGCAGCAGCGCAGACCGAAGCCGACCGACTGCTGGCCTTGTATAAGGTGCGCCGCGACACGCTCAGCCTGCGCGTTGCGCTGGATGCCTCGCTCGCTGCCGCCATCGACCTCGGCGCCGTGGTGTCGGTACAGGTGCCGCGCTACGGCTACGACAGCGGGCGGCTGATGCGCGTGACATCCATTCGCACCGACCTGCGCGGCGGTGTGCTCGATTTAACTCTGTGGGGCTGACATGGCATCCAGAACACTCATCGCCTACGGCAACCGCATCGACGAAGCCACGCTGTCGGGTGGCAGCTGGAATGCCTCGCTGCCGCTGGCCAATCTGCAAAACCGGCTGATTGCCAAGGTGGCGCGCAGCAGCAACGCGGCGCTGGCGTCAACTAAATTCGACATCGATCTCGGCCGCGCCCGTCGCATCGGCATGCTGGCGCTGATCGGCCACAACCTGACCGTGGTCGCCAAGGTGCGCATCCGGGGCGATGACGCCAGCGACTTTGCCACGCCGCTGTACGACAGCGGATGGGTGGACGTCTGGCCCGCCGGCATGATCCCGCCCGAGTTGCTGGAGTGGGAGGACGACAACTTCTGGCTCGGCACGCTCAGCGACCAGGCCCGCGCCGGCTATCAGGCGCCATTTATCCATCGCGTGGCGACGCTGCCGAGCCTGCGCTACTGGCGCGTTGAAATCGACGACACCACCAACTCGGACGGCTACATCCAGATCGGCCGCGTGTTTCTGTCCGACGTCTGGCAGCCGGAACGCGGCCCGGTGATCGGCGCCGCGCAGGGGATGGAGGACACCAGCGACGTGATGTCGTCACTGGGCGGCAGCGAATATTTCGACCAGGGCGCCAAGCCGCGCGGCCACCGGCTGACATTCCCGGCGCTGACCAAGACCGAAGCCTATGGGCGGCTGGTGGACATGCAGAACCTGCTCGGCATCAGCGGCGAAGTCCTCATCGACCCGGACTACGCCGACACAGAGAACAAACCGCGCATCGCGTTCGTCGGCCGGTTTGTCTCGCTGAGCGATGTCGTCAACGAGGGTAACGGGCGCTACAGCTCAATCATGAACGTGCGAGAGGTATTTTGATGGCAAGCGTCTATTTCGATCCGGCGGTCGGCGGCGACGGCAGTACGGTTACCGACGACAGCAATCCGACTACCGGGCTGGCAAACGGCGGGCACCGGGCGCGGTTCGTGCCGGCGCTGGCGCAGATGATCGGTGTTGGCAATTTCGTGCTGACCAAGGCGGGCGATGCGGCGGCTGATGCGGCGGATGCTCAGGCATGGGCGACACAGCTCGGCACGCCGGTTTCCGGAGGTGAATATTCGGCCAAGTACCACGCCCAGGCGGCGGCAGGCAGCGCATCCAGCGCCAGCGGCTACGCGACGACCTCTCAGGCCTGGGCCGTGCAGACGGGTACGCCGGTATCTGGCGGCGAATACAGCGCCAAATACCACGCGCAATCGTCTGCCTCCAGCGCGACGCTTGCCAGCAGCTGGGCGGTGCAGCTGGGTACGCCGGTATCTGGCGGCGAATACAGTGCCAAATATCACGCCCAGGCAGCGGCGTCGTCAGCTGCTGCGGCGGCGTCGTCGGCCGGGTCGCTGGTGATGCCTACCATTACGGCGGCAGATGCAGGTCGCGGCCTCAAGGTTAACGGCGCAGGCAACGGCTGGGCACTTGATCTGCGGGTGCTGTATGTGAGTTACGACAACCGTGCCGACCTGCGCAGCATGTCACCGTCTGCTGGCGATATGGCTCTGGTAGACGGGCTTGGCTTGTTCCGCTACCTGTCTGGCGCAGACGAGGGGCCGGACGACGACGAAACCGCATTTGCCACCGCCGGCGGATATTGGCTGCTCGACTGCCCTAGTTGGGATGTGGTCGATGCGTACACATTGGCGGCAGAGGATTATCAAGAGGCCCGCCTGGCTTCGGCGGAGACACGACTGACGGCGGCGGAGTCGTTCACCGCAAAAATGTTCCGCGCCACGTCTGCGCAGTCTGCGTTTTCGCTGGCGGTCAATTCCAACACCACGTTCAACGTCACGGTAACTGGGGCGGCGGTGGGTGCGTCTGTCATTGCCACGCCGCCATCCGACCCGACACGCAACACCATCACGGTTTACGCCAGGGTTTCGTCGGCCAACACCGTAACGGTTTATGTCGGCAACGCCAACTCAACGTTGACCGGTGGATTCGACGCCGGCGACTGGCAAATCACGGTCATCAACAAATAAGGGGCGGACATGTCCATGATCAAGGCGCTGCGCACGCTCGCGGCAATCGAAAACGGTACGCTCAACGCGGCTGCGCTACAGACGCAGGTGGCCGGTTCTCAGGCACGGAAAGACGAGATTTCTCAGCTGCTGGCAGTGCGGTCGCTGCATGCGCGCATCGCCGCGTCACGCACTGCGATGGATGCGCTGGCCGGATCGGCGGCAGCGTGGGCGGAAATCGCCGCGCATCGGTATTTTTCGACGTTTATCGCGGAGTGCGTCGAGAGTGTCAACGCCAAAATGGCGATCTACAACAGCGACACGGCCCTGAATGCGATCAAGGCGTCTGCGGCGGCGATGGCGGCGATGCGGGCGGCGAGCCGGTTTTCTATCGTGACGACGACTGCCAACGGCACAAACAGCGTTTCGCTGGGTATCGCCGGCACCGCCAACATCCTGCTGGGCGTGAGTCACGCCGATGCGACCGCTCGTAATTACACCATTGCCACGCTCCGCAGCGGATCGGCCATCTCTGCGACGGTTGGCACTTTGGCGAGCAACAATGCGGCAGCGAAAGACTACGACATCGCCGTTCCGATTACCTCGGCGTATTCGTTCAGCTCGGTTGCCGGCAACACCAGCACGTCCTACTTCGGCGTCCTGCGCTGCGATATTTGATTGGAGCCATCCATGCAACTTGTTATCCAGGGCGACAAAATCGCTGCGTTGGTCGGCGATGACTACCAGACCACCGATTTGCTGGTGCCGGTGCCGGCCGGCTTTGATATCGCGCAGGCGCACAAATACCGATATGACGGCAGCCAGATCGTGCGGCGCGTGCCGGAAAAGGTTACCGCGCGTCAGGCCGTACAGGCATTGATATCTGTCGGCAAGCTGTCGTTAGTTCAGCCCGCCATTGATGCAATCGCCGACCCGGTTCAGCGGGCGATGGTTCAGGCAGAGTGGGATAAATCACAGGACTTCGAGCGCGCCCGACCGACGTTGATCGCGCTCGCGACAGCCATCGGCATCGACGCCGCCGGGCTCGATGCACTGTTTATAGCGGCGGAGGATTTATGAGCGTCCAGCTCGCCCTCTACAAGGCCCGCGGCAACTGGATCAACCGCCTGATCCGCTGGTGGACAGGCAGCCAGTACAGCC
>CALMFQ010000213.1 GCA_937863215.1 uncultured Pseudomonadota bacterium | reverse complement strand
ATCTGCTGCAGCGCACTTTGCAGGTGCGGCATACGCTAGTGTCGATAAACCCGGTAATCGCGGCGATTACGTCGCTAGGCATGACTGCGGAGCCTGTCGAGTCAACTCGGCACCAAACACAAGAAGATAGCGAACCCGCCAAACCCTGGTGGCCGCTCGCGGTATCGGGAATGGCTGCGCTCGGCGCGGAAGCCATCGAGTGGCTGCATCTGGCCCCGACATGGGCAACCATGTTGCTGGCGCTACTGGCAGTATTATTTGGCGGGCTGGGCACCTATAAAAAGGGCTGGATTTCACTACGCCATCTGAACCTCAACATCAATGCGTTGATGAGCATTGCCGTGACCGGCGCTTTGCTGATTGGCCAGTGGCCGGAAGCGGCGATGGTCATGTTCCTGTTCGGGGTAGCGGAACGTATTGAAGTGATGTCGCTGGATCGTGCGCGCAATGCCATTCGCTCGCTGATGCAACTGGCGCCTGACAAGGCCACAGTTCAGCAGCCAAATGGGGATTGGCTGAGTGTCGACGCCAAACAGGTAGCAATCGATGCCATTGTCAGGATTCGCCCCGGAGAAAAAATCCCGCTCGATGGCGTCATTCTCAGTGGCAATTCCAGCGTCGATCAGGCGCCCATTACGGGCGAAAGCCTGCCGGTCGATAAAGCCTTCGGGGACACGATCTTTGCCGGCACGGTCAATCAATCCGGATCGTTCGAATATCGGGTCACCGCGCTGGCCGGCAACACCACGCTGGCTCGCATCATCCATGCGGTAGAGGCGGCGCAAGGCGCGCGGGCGCCGACGCAACGGTTTGTCGACCAGTTTGCGCGTATCTATACCCCAACCGTATTTGCCATCGCGCTGGCGGTAGCCTTGCTACCACCGCTATTTTTAGGCGGTGCGTGGTTCGATTGGATCTACCGGGCACTGGTATTGCTGGTGATTGCCTGCCCGTGTGCCTTGGTAATCTCAACGCCGGTCACGGTGGTCAGCGGACTGGCGGCCGCTGCGCGCCACGGCATCCTGATCAAGGGCGGCGCCTATCTGGAACAAGGGCGTAAACTGACCTGGCTGGCGCTGGATAAAACCGGCACGCTGACCCACGGCAAGCCGGCACAAACCGATTTCAAGCCGATTGCCGACGGCGAGGCACCGCTGCTGCGCTCGCTCGCCGCCAGTCTTGCTGCCCGTTCCGATCATCCGGTGTCGCAAGCCATCGCCCACCAAGCGCAGGCAGACGAGATTGCAACACTGGAGGTGACGCAATTCGAAGCGTTGCCAGGGCGCGGTACCCGTGGCCAGATTGATGGGCATCGCTATCATCTGGGCAACCATCAGTTGGTGGAAGATTTGGGATTCTGCTCGCCGGCATTGGAGCAGATTTTGTTCCCACTGGAACAGCAGGGCAAAACCGTGGTGCTGCTGAGTGACGAAACGCAGGTGTTGGCGCTGTTCGCGGTAGCAGACACCGTCAAGGACAGCAGCCGGGAGGCGATTGCCCGCTTACACGCCCTGGGCATCAAAACGCTGATGTTGACTGGCGACAATCCCCATACCGCAGCGGCAATCGCTCAGCAGGTGGGTATCGATCAAGCCAGGGGTAATTTACTGCCGGCCGACAAGCTGCAGGCCATCGAGGCGCTACTGGCTCAGGGCGAAACCAGCGGCATGGTCGGCGATGGCATCAACGACGCGCCAGCCTTGGCTCGCGCGCACATTGGCTTTGCCATGGGGGCCGCCGGCAGTGATACCGCGATTGAAACCGCCGATGTGGCGCTGATGGATGACGACCTGCGCAAGATCGCCCGTTTTGTCCAGTTGTCACGAGATACCGCCGCCATCCTGCAACAAAACATCACCCTGGCGCTCGGCATCAAAGCCATCTTTCTGGCGTTGACCGTTGCTGGCCACGGCAGCATGTGGATGGCGGTGTTCGCCGACATGGGCACCAGCCTGCTGGTGGTATTCAACGGCTTGCGCTTGCTGCGGCGTTAATGTGCCGGTATCAGCCAGTCGCTTGTGGGCCATATCAAGGGCGGCGAGCCACGTAAATCGAAGTCAAACGGAAGCAGAAAGTTAAAAATGAGCGGATGGCGTCACACGGGAGTCCTCGCAGCGATGGGGGCGGCACTGTTGTTCGGCCTTGGCACACCTTTGGCGAAATTATTGTTGGCCGAGGTTAATCCCTGGCTGTTGGCGGGGCTGCTGTATTTGGGATCGGGCGTTGGTTTGACGTTCTATCGGCTAATCATTCGTGCACCGGCTGTCAGCCTGGCGCGCACGGAAATGCGCTGGTTTGCCGCTGCAATCGTATGTGGCGGAATCGTGGGACCGGTGTTGCTGATGTTTGGCTTGAGCCACATGCCAGCTTCCGGCGCATCACTGTTATTGAACGCGGAAGGTGTGTTTACCGCCTTGTTGGCATGGTTTGCCTTCAAAGAAAACGTCGATCGCCGAATCGCCCTCGGTATGCTGGCCATTGTCGCCGGGGCCTTGGTCTTGAGCTGGCCGGGGAATGCCCGCTTTGCCGGCATTTGGCCGTCGCTGGCCGTGTTGGGTGCCTGCTTTGCCTGGGGCCTCGACAATAACCTGACCCGCAAAGTGTCATTGACGGATGCAAGCTGGATTGCCGCCGTCAAAGGCTTAATCGCGGGCAGCGTCAATTTGTGTCTGGCCTATCTGGCAGGCGTTCATATACCCGCCTGGCCCAATGTGGCTATCGCCATGATTCTTGGCTTTGCGGCCTATGGGATAAGCCTGGCGCTGTTCGTTGTTGGTCTGCGGCACCTTGGTACGGCCAGGACGGGCGCCTATTTTTCCATTGCACCGTTCATCGGCGCGGCGCTCGCTGTCGGATTGGGAGAGCCAATCACCTTGCCGCTGATTGTGGCCGGATGCTTGATGGGTGCAGGCATCTGGCTACACCTGCGCGAACATCATGATCATGAACACGCCCATGACGCACTCGATCACAGTCACGAACATGAGCATGACGAGCACCATCAGCATACTCATCCCTATCCCGTATTGCCTGGCACAACACATACACACCGCCACGTGCACTTAGCCATGACTCATACACACCCTCATTTCCCGGATGTCCATCATCGGCACAAGCATTGATCATCTGGTGCGGTGATGCTTGCCGGCACCATGCCAGATCAAGCAGCTGCCGCTGCCATCACACGTCGCCGCATCATGGCAAACCCCGTCACCGCCGCTAACGCCATCCCCAGAAATGGCATGGCAGTGAAATTTACCGAATGCCAGCCGCCATGGTTGAGCAAACCTCCGGCAACGAACGACGCCAGGCTGGCCGAGCCAAAGACGATGAAGTCATGGGCCGCCTGGGTTTTGCCACGTTCACTTGGCGTATAGGCCTCAGTCAGTAACGTGGTGCCGCCGATATATAGAAAGTTCCAGCCGGCGCCAAGCAGAATCAGGCCCGACAGAAAATTCAGATACTCGTTACCACTCAAGGCGACCAGCACATGTCCACCCAGCAAGGCGATGCCCGTCGCCATGATCGGCAAGACACCGAAACGGCGGATCAGATTACCGGTGAAGAACGACGGAAGAAACATCCCCAATACATGCCATTGAACCACGCTGGCAGAAGCGCTTTGCGTATAGCCGCAGGCCTTCATTGCCAGCGGTGTGGCCGTCATCACCATCATCATCACCGAGTGGCCAACTGCCGAACCTGCCAGTGCGGTAATGAATATCGGTTGGCGCATGATCTGCAGCAATGGCCGCGCCGGGCCATGCGCTTCGACGACAGCCAAAGGCGGCAGCGCCAGACGGGTAACCAGTATCAATGCCAGCACACTGGCGCCGAACAAGGCCAGATAGGAGGCCA
>CALMFQ010000212.1 GCA_937863215.1 uncultured Pseudomonadota bacterium | reverse complement strand
ATCTCGGGTTCGAAATATCCACCCCCACACTCGTTCGTATGGCAATCAAATACTTGCAAAGAAAATATGTTTTTCTACATTAAATTTTCTGGTGTAAGTATCGATTAATGCTATACAAAATTACTAACAAAAAAGGAGCCTGACGTGGCCGACACCAAAATTGTGGCAATCGTTCTCAGCGGCATGTTGCTGTGGGCCGTATTGCTGGTAGCTTCGTACACCGACACCGATGCCGAAGTGCCGCCGGTTAAACTGACGCTGAAAACCGCAGCAGACAACACCGCCGCCAATCAGCAAGCGAACTGAACAAGCGTTCGCCAGAACAATGCCTCCTGACCGGTGCAGGAGGCATTGTTACGTCCGGAGCTGCTGCTCCCGCAGAAAAAACGGTACCGGCTCCCCAGGCAGCAAGGCCAACGCCGATAGCATCGTCAGCGCTTCCATAGCGGACACACGGTTTTCCGTATCCGCTGCAATCGCCCCGCAAAGACACGCACTCCGGCAGTGCTTGTGCCAATCGCGCGCAAACCCTTGTCATACGGGCGTTTGAGCATTCGCCGAGGTGGCGGCAAGAACTTGCTATTTGTGCCGCCAATAGTTAGCTTGAAAGGAAAAACCCTCGATCAATAGTATCGCCACCGGAACCATGCCAGCGTGATTCAATCCAGTCTGCATCCAGGCCGTACCCGACACTGCCTGATAGCCGCCGTTCTGCTCCTGCCTGCCCTGCAGGCGGGCAATGCCGCTGCCGAACAGCCGCTGCCGGTCGGCAGTTTCGAGCCGATCCCGGTGTTGTCGATTTATCCGCCGCTCAAGCCGCAGGGAACCGCCGACGAGGCGCTGGTCAGCGGCCGGGTGGTCAGCGGCAACCTTGCAATGACCGGGCGCGCCAGCAAGCCGTGGCGCATTGCCTATCTGTTTCCGCACATCAAGGACCCGTACTGGATCGGCTGCAGCTACGGCGTAATCGGCCAGGCGCGGCGGCTGGGTATCTCGGCCGATATTTTCCCGGCCGATGGCTACAACGATCTGGTCGGCCAGCTGCGCAAGATGGATGAAGTGATTGCGGCAAAATACGACGCCATAGTCATCTCGCCGATCAGCCTGACCGCCAATAATGCTTCTATCGCCAAGGCACGCGCCGCCGGCATTCCGGTATTCGAACTGGCCAACGACAGCACCAGCGACGATTTGACCGTCAAGGTCACTACTTCGCTCAAGAGCATGGGGCTGGATGCCACGCGCTGGGTGATCCGCGATGCGCAGCAACGTGGG
>CALMFQ010000211.1 GCA_937863215.1 uncultured Pseudomonadota bacterium | reverse complement strand
TACCCAGGCAGGGCAATATGTGCTGGCACTAGCCGACCGGCTGCTGCCACAGCTGGCGCAGGCCGAACAACGCCTGCGCCAGTTCGCACAGGGTGAACGCGGCAGCTTGCGCATCGGCATGGAATGTCACCCGTGCTACCGGTGGCTGCTCAAGGTGGTATCGCCGTATCTGGCGGCGTGGCCGGACGTAGACGTGGATGTCAAACAGAAATTCCAGTTCGGCGGCATCGGCGCGCTGTTCGGCTACGAGATCGACCTGCTGGTAACGCCCGATCCACTCTACAAGCCGGGCCTGCACTTCGAACCGGTGTTCGATTACGAGCAGGTGCTGGTCGTGAGCGCCAGCCATCGCCTCGCCGGCGCCGCCCATGTAGAGCCGCAACAGCTGACGGATGAAGTGCTGATCACTTACCCGGTGCCGACCGACCGTCTCGATATTTACACCCGGTTTTTGATGCCTGCCGGTATCGCACCGCAACGGAACAAGAGCATCGAAACCACCGACATCATGTTGCAGATGGTTGCCAGCGGCCGTGGCGTGGCGGCATTGCCGCGCTGGCTGGTTCAGGAATACGCGCAGAAAATGAATATCGTGGCCGTACGCCTCGGGCCGCACGGCATTGCCAAGCAAATCCACCTCGGCGCTCGCGAAACGGAGGTAGGGATCGACTATCTCAAGGCCTTTGTGGAGCTGGCACGCGATTCGACCGACCGGCCGTTGACCGGGGCATGTTCATAGTGCACAGTGGGCGCCGGCCGCTGCTGTTTTGACTGAGGCCGGAGCAAAGACAAATGGCCGCCTGGCTGCCGGCCATTTGCCGCATGCGCCATCGGCCGACGTTACCCCGCTACGCCGCAACCGACGCGCGCTCCGCCGCCGCCCAGCGGGGCCGGATGATCGGCGTGATTGTCTGCGCCGCTGTGGATCATCAGCGCACGGCCTTGCAGATCGTCCAGTTTCAGGCGCGGCGCCAGCACCGGCTGGCTGGCCTTGCCCTCGTCATCGACGAACAGCGGCGGCAGATCGCCCAGATGGCCATCGCCCCACGGCGTGCCGTGACGGCCGGTTCTGGCCGGATCGTAATGGCCGCCGGCAGCCAGCGCCGGCACCGGCTTGCCGTCTTTTTCCTTCGGTTCGCAGCTGGCGTTTTCGTGCACATGGAAACCATGCAGGCCCGGCGCCAGCCCGCTCAGTGCCGGCGTAAACACCACGCCATATGCCGTCTGCGCCGCAACGATCTCGCCTACTGCCTTGCCGACGCCCTTGTCATCGACCAGATTCATTTTCACTGTCACATCCGCGCCGGCCAGACACGGCAGGGTCAGACATCCCAGCGCAATCAGTTTTGCTGTTTTCATGCTTGTGCTCCGTTGTGGTTAAAAACTCGGGGCGATGCGATGGCTATGTGTGCCATTTGCTCGGCCGGGGGCCGCAGGCCCCCGGACACCAGAGTGTAAGCCAGCACGCTGCCGGCGTGGCGGAAAAACAATAGGCAGGAAAAAGGATGCGGCATGCAGCGCCATTGCCGCTCACAGCAGCTGGCAGGGTGGCCTGCAAGCCAATCCCAGAGCGGCCTGCAGCCTTGCCTGCAGACCAATGCCAGAGCCGGCTGCAGGCCGGCGGCTT
>CALMFQ010000210.1 GCA_937863215.1 uncultured Pseudomonadota bacterium | reverse complement strand
CGTTTTTCTTTTTTTTTCCAATATCTGCTTAAACGGAAGCCAGAGCCTGCTCCAGATCGGCAATGATGTCGTCGATGTGCTCGATGCCGATCGACAGCCGTACCATGTCCTCGCTGACACCGGCTTTTTGCATTTCGGCTGGCGATAACTGGCGGTGGGTGGTCGATGCCGGGTGGCAGGCGAGCGATTTGGCATCGCCGATATTCACCAGCCGGGTGATCAGCTTCAATGCGTCCTGCAGATCCGCGCCAGCCTGACGGCCGCCTTTGACGCCAAAAGTCAGGATCGCCGAGGCGCGGCCGCCCATGTATTTGTCGACCAGGTGTTTCGACTCGTGTCCCGGCAGGCCGGCGTAATTGACCCATGCCACCTTGGCGTGGCTGGACAGATACTCGGCCACTTTCAGCGCATTGTCACAATGCCGATCCATGCGCAGCGGCAAGGTTTCGATGCCTTGCAGGATCAGGAAACTGTTGAACGGGCTGATTGCCGCACCCATATTACGCAGCGGCACTACCCGCGCCCGGCCGATGTAGGCGGCCGGGCCGAGCGCCTCGGTGTAGACCACGCCGTGGTAGCTGACATCCGGTTCATTCAGGCGCTTGAAGCGTTGCTTGTGTTCCGCCCACGGAAACTTGCCCGAATCGACCAGCACACCGCCGATACTGGTGCCGTGGCCCCCCATGTATTTGGTTGCCGAATGCACGACGATATCGGCGCCATGTTCGAACGGGCGGCACAGGTAAGGGGAGGGCACGGTGTTATCGACGATCAGTGGCACGCCGGCGGCGTGGGCGACGTCGGCAAACGCGGCGAAGTCGACCACATTGCCGAGCGGATTGCCGATTGATTCGCAATATACCGCCTTGGTGCGCTCGTCGATCAGCTTGGCCGCGCTGTGCGGGTCGCGGTAATCGCAGAAACGCACCTCGATGCCGTATTGTGGCAGCGTATGCGCGAACAGGTTGTAGGTGCCGCCATACAAGGTTGAAGTGGCGATAATGTTGTCACCGGCTTCGGCGATGGTCTGGATCGCATAGGTGATTGCCGCCTGGCCGGACGCCAGCGCCAGCGCACCGATGCCGCCTTCCAGCGCCGCCACGCGCTGTTCCAGCACCGCGGTGGTCGGGTTCATGATGCGGGTGTAGATATTGCCCTGCACCTTCAGGTCGAACAGGTCGGCACCGTGCTGGGTGCTGTCAAAAGCATACGAGGTGGTCTGGTAAATCGGTACCGCGACGGCGCGGGTGGTCGGGTCGGGATCGTAGCCGCCGTGAACGGCAATCGTTTCGAGCTTCATCTTGCTTTCTCTCTCCGTTGAAATAATCGGGCTTCCATTTTAGTCAGGCACGGGCTGGTGCCCCAAACAACAAAACGGCCACATTCGTGGCCGTTTTGTTCTAAAACAACGCAGCTGCAGGCGCCTTGATTACTGACAAGACGCTGCCAGCGAGTTGGAATAGCTGGAGTAATACACGCGGTCGTTTGCATCCTGTGTGAATACCCGCAGATCGCGCCGCACGATATTCGGCTCCAGCCCCGCCATCGACGGGAAGGTTCGCAGTTGCGGATAATCCGGTTTTTCTGCGGCAATGTCGGTGCTGAAAGTAACCGTACGGTTCTTGTCGCTGTCGAGATAATCGCCGTAGGTCACTTTCTGCAGTGTCTTCAGCTGCCCGACCAGGCACAGATCCACGTCCAGCCCGATGAAATAGGTGTAGCCGGTATCGTAGGCCAGACCTTTCTGCCAGTAGACCGGCAGGTCGCCGCCAGTATAGCTACGCAGCGTGCCCAGGGTGGGCGAGGCGATGGTGGTAGTGGTCTGTTGGCCGCTAGAGCTGTCGGTGTAGCTCTTGTAGTAGCCATCGGTCAGCGCTACAAGCACGGGTACCGCATCGGTGGACAGGTAGGGCTTCACCGGCAGCTGCACATTGTATTGCTGGTATGGGGTGCCATCGGCTGCATTGCGATACAGTTTTACGTTGTAAACGAAATTGAAATCGCGGTTGAAATCGCTTTCCTTGTCGAACTTGAGACGGGTCTGGCAATTGTTTGCCGCCAACGACAGCGTGGCGCAACCGGTGGTCAGGCCATTTTCGTTTTTGGTCTGGTTACTTCTGAGCAGCGTTACCGGGTTATTGAAGCCGGGGCCGCTGATGACTGCCTTGTCGAACCATTTGCCCGGATCGGGTTGTTCGATGCGCAGAATCAGGCCGGCGGTGGTCGGCTCGGCGGCAAGCGGGCTGCCGCTCAGGTCGTAATTCTTCGAATAGAACGACAGGATATTGGTCAGCGCTGCCCGGCCATTGCCGACGAACTGCCATCCTTGCGCTGTCTTGGCTATGGTGGTGCGCTGGTATTCGGTGGTCTGGTTGGTCTTGCGGATTCTGATCACTACGTCGTAGCGGTAATTGTTGCTGTCGTCGAGGTAGATGGCGTTGATATTGTTCAGCGTGAAGTTGGCGCCGGCGTAGTCGGCACTGGCCAGCACGGCCTGCAGCGAGCTCGAATCGGTGCCATCGTTCAGGTAGGTGGATGGAAGGTACGGCGCCAGGCTCGAGCTGCTCGGTACGCCGCTCTTGTACAGCGAGTTCATGTCGTTTGCCAGCGAATTGATGGTTTCGATGGTGCTGGCAACGGCTTTCGGCATGCTGCCGGAAATGGTTTTGCTGGCCAGGTTGATGGTGATGCCGCTGGTCGGATCAGCCTTGTTGGTCAGCTCCAGCTTGCTGCCGTCGCTGGAATAGAACATCGAGGTCATGTCCAGCGCCTTGTCCAGATCGGTATGGTTGGCGGAGAAAACGGTGCTGATCAGGTTGATGTTGTCGGGGCGGTCGGCACGTACTGCGCTCAGTAACGGGGCCAGCGCGGCCCGCAGTTCGCTGTGCTTGGCATCGATCGCCGGTTTGGTCAGCGCGGCCAGTTGGGCGGCATCGTCAGCGGTTTCGGCGGCGGAATCGACGGTTTTCATATCGAGATAGAAATCCGATGGTTTCCGGCCGGTGACGCTGGCGAATATTGCTTCGGTAAACGTGGTGATATTGATGATCTGGCTGCTGGCGTTGGCCTCGAAATCGTCGCCCAGAATCGCATGCAGCACTACCACGCGGTCGCCGGTGTTGCCGGTGGCTTCAAGCAGGAACGGCGCTTTCCACGATGCCGGCACGGAAATGCTGTAACTGCCGTCTTCGCCGGTGGCCACGCCGGTAATGCTGGTGTCGATCGCTCCCTGGCTGTTGCGGCCGATGATGGTCACGGCAGCGGTGCGCATCGGGGTGCCGAATGCGGCAACGCCTTTGATCACCATCAGCTTGTTCTGGTTGGTGGTGGTGCTGTCAACCGAGGTGCCGGGTGTCTGCGTTGTCTGCGGGCCGCCGCTGGTGCCCGAGCCGCAGCCGGTAAGCAGGGTTGCGGCAATCGCTGCCGCCAGGGATAAGCGTCGGAAATACATAATTGGATTCACTCCGGTTTTGGTGCTGGGCTCGGCCCCGGCTGCAAGCCGAACTACGTTAATTATCTGCATGGCATGATAGCCCTGGAGCTTGAACTCGGGAAGAGCCGTCGCAACCGGTCTAACGCCAGTCGCCGCGCAATTGCTGTACCTGTTGTTGCAACGCCGTGGCGCTCACATCTGCCGCGGCAACCGGCGGTGCCGCTACCAGCGCGATTTTCGACCAGAAGCGCCGCGGTAGCCGGGTCATCGCCTGGCCGTCCTTGCGGCTGAAGAAACTACCCCACAGACCGCGTAGCGCCATCGGCACCACAGGTACCGGTGTGCGCTGGACGATTTCCTCGATGCCGCTCTTGAACGGATTCATCTCGCCGTCATAGGTTATCTTGCCTTCGGGAAAGATGCAGACCACTTCGCCGGCGGCAAGTTCCTCGGCGATCCGCTCAAAAGCGCGCGCTTTCAACTGCGGGTCTTCTTTGGCCGACGCAATCGGTATCGCCTTGCCGGTACGGAAAATGAAGTTCAGCACCGGTACCTTGAAAATCTGGTGATCCATGACAAACCGCACCGGCCGCCGGCAGGCGCCGGCGATGATCAGCGCGTCCATGAAGCTGACGTGGTTGCACACCAGCACTACCGGACCTTCGTCAGGAATATTGTCGAGCCCGTCGTGCTGCACACGGTACATGGTGTGGGTGAACAACCAGACCAGAAAACGCATCAGGAATTCCGGCAGCAGCGAATAAATGTAGCTGGCGACAACGATATTCAGCAGAGCCGAGATCAGCAGTACCTTCGGGATGCTGACGCCGAATCCGGCCAGCAGTGCGGCGAATGCGGCCGACAGCACCATCAGCAGGGCATTGAGAATATTGTTGGCCGCGATGGCGCGTGAGCGGAACTCCGGTTCGGAGCGGGTCTGGATCAATGCATACAGTGGCACGATATAGAAACCGCCAAAAACGCCAATCAGCGTGAAATCGGCAATCATGCGCCAGTATGCCGGCCGGCTCAGGACATCGATCCAGCCAAGAACTGCAGTAGCTTTGTCCGGTGCCGCGAAATACAGATCGACGCCAAACAGACACAGGCCGATCGAGCCGAACGGCACCAGGCCGAGCTCGACTTTGCGCCCCGAGAGCTTTTCGCACAACATCGAACCGGCGCCGACACCAACCGAAAACAGCGTCATCAGCAGCGTATAGACGCTGGCATCGCCGCCCAGCACCGTCGAAGCATAGGTCGGCAGCTTGGACAGATAAATGGCGCCGAGAAACCAGAACCAGGAGATGCCCAGCAACGACAACCAGACGGCCCGATTATGCCGGGCGTGATTGATGATCAGCCAGGTCTGGCGTACGAAATTCCAGTCTACCGGCAGATTGGCGGCCGAACTCGGCGCCGGCAGCATGTGTCGCGCCGCCAGCAGGCCGGCCACAGCGCATAGCAGCAGCATGGCGATTACGCCGAGATTGCTGTGATCGAGTGTGATCAGCAGCGTGCCGGCCACCTGGCCGAGTATGATCGATACAAAAGTGCCCATCTCGATCAGGCCGTTGCCACCGATCAACTCGGATGGCTGCAGATATTGCGGCAGTACCGAATATTTGAGTGGACCGAACAGTGTCGAGTGGATGCCCATCAGGAAGATCGTTGACAGCAGTATGGCGCCGTTGTGCAGCAGAAAGCCGGTTGCGGCAATCAGCATGATGGCGATTTCCAGCTGCTTGACGAAGCGCGCTACTGCGGCTTTGTCGTATTTTTCGCAAATCTGGCCGCTGGTAGCGGAGAACAGGAAGAACGGCAGGATGAACAGCGCAGCGGTCAGCTGAATCATCAGCTCCGGCGCCAGCCCCAGCAGGTGCATCCCGTGGAAGTTGATCAGGACCACGATCGAGTTTTTCAACAGATTGTCGTTGAATGCGCCGAGGAACTGGGTAACGAACAAAGGCAGGAAGCGCTGGGTGCGAAACAGCGTGAACTGACCAACTCCGGACATGGTTGGGGGCTCGATGTTAAGTAAAAACGGCTGTCAGTATAGCCGACGCCAGCGCCATGCGGCTGGCATGGCAGCGTCAACGCGGATACAGCGCGCCGAGGACGCGTGGGCCGCATGCCCCGGTAACCGCGGCCAGATTGCCCGGCTGGCGGTTGACGAACCGGTACGCCAGCCAGGCAAACGCCGCAGCTTCGACCCAGTCCGGATCGATACCGAGCTGGCTGGTAGTGCCGACTGGAATGTCCGGCAGTTGCATTTTTAAATCCTGCATCAACGCCGTATTACGCGCACCGCCGCCGCATACCAGTATTTCGTTGCCAGCGGGGCAGAAGCGTCGGATGGCCTGCGCAATACTGTGGCTGGTGAACGCCAGCAGCGTTGCCTGGATATCGACTGCAGCCCATTCCGGACTTAGTCGCTGCTGTAGCCATGCGAGGTTGAACAGGTCACGGCCGGTACTTTTCGGTGGTGCTTGCTCGCAATAGGGTTCGGACAGCAGCGCAGTCAGCAGTGCCGGTATCGGCTGGCCGCTGCTGGCCCAGGCGCCATCCCGGTCGTAGGCTTGCCCCTGATGCTCACGGATCCAGGCATCGAGCAGTAGATTTCCCGGCCCGGTATCGAAGCCGAACACTTGGCCAGCGACAGGCAGATAACTGATATTGGCGATTCCGCCGATGTTGAGGATGATCCGGTTGCTGGCTGGCGATCCAAACACCGCCTGGTGAAACGCCGGCACCAGCGGAGCCCCTTGGCCGCCGGCTGCAATATCGCGCGAACGGAAGTCGCCGATTACGTCGATACCGGTCAATTCTGCCAGTAGCGCATTGTTGCCGATCTGCAGCGTGTAGCCGGCTTCCGGGCAATGGCGAATGGTTTGGCCGTGATTGCCAATCGCGGCGATGGCAGAAGCTGGATAGCCCGATTGCTGCAACAACGTGACCACAGTTGTTGCATACAGTTGCGCCAGCTGGTTCGCCACCGTCGCCGCACAATCCAGTTCGCCACTGCGTGCTGCGTGCAGCGCCAGCAGTAGTGGCACCAGATGGGGTGGGTAGGGTAGATAGGCGGTGGCCAGTAGCTGCGGACGACTAGCGCCGAAATCGACCAGCGCCGCGTCAACACCATCCAGGCTGGTGCCCGACATCAGGCCGATAAACAGGGACGGAATGGAAGCAGGGGTCGGCATTTAGCTATCCGGAAGGCCGCAACGCAGCGATCAGGCATTATCGGCCAGCGGCAGCGTGCTGGCAAAGTCGGGCCGGCAAAAACAAACAGGCGCAGGGTTACCCGCGCCTGTTGCCGGACAAATGAGCGGATCAGTCGAAGCGTGCCAGGTTGGTGTTTCGCAGCAGGTTCAAACGATGCATCATGTCGGTCGATACTTGGCGGAACGCTGCCATGCTGCGCGGCTCAAGCGGAATGTTGGTCGGCAGCGCCACTTTGAGCGGATCCTGCTGGATGCCATCGACCTTGAATTCGTAGTGCAGGTGCGGCCCGGTTGCCCAGCCGGTCATGCCGACGTGGCCGATCACATCGCCCTGGCCGACATGCTGGCCTTTGCGCAGGCCGGCGGCGAAGCTCGACAGGTGGCCGTAAACGGTACTGTACTTGCCGCTGTGCTTGACTACCACGACATTGCCGTAGCCACCCTGCTGGCCGACAAAATCGACCACGCCGTCGGAAGTCGCCTTGACCTTGGTGCCGATCGGCGCTGCGTAATCGACCCCCTTGTGGGCACGCCATTGTTGCAGAATCGGGTGGAAACGCGCCACGGTAAAGCCGGAGCTGATGCGCGAGAATTCCAGCGGCGAGCGCAGGAATGCCTGTTTCAGGTTCTTGCCGTCTGCCGTGTAATAGCTGCCTTTGCCTTCGGCATTGACGAAATGGATGGCGCGATAGGTCTTGCCGGCATTGACGAACTCGGCGGCGAGAATCTTGCCGGCCTTGGTCTGTTCGCCGTTTTCATCCTGCATCGCTTCGTAGACCACGGTAAAGCGGTCGCCGCGCTGCAGGTCATGGTGGAAGTCGATCTGCGAGCCGAAGATTTCGATCAGCTGCGCTGCCACCGAGTCGGGCAGGTCCGCCTTGTCGGTTGCGGCAAACAGCGAACTCTGGATCATTCCCGATTTCATCACCGGTGCCGTATGCAGTGCCGGCGCGTGAGTGGAGTAGCTGAATTCGTTATCGTTACGGCTGATGACGACTTCCTGATCCTGGGTATTGGTAAAGGTCAGTTTCAGCAGCTTGCCCTGCTCGGACGTCAGCGCCGCAACTTGCCTGCCTGCCCGCAATTGCAGCAATGCCCGCGATGCTTCGCCCTGGCGCAGAAATTTCTCCGCTGCCGAGTCGTTGACCTGCAGGCGTGCCAGCAGGCGCGCAATCGAATCACCCTGCTGCATCCGCTCGGCACGCCAGAACGATCCCTGTGCGCTGCTCGCGGCTACTGCGGGGGTTACTTCGATCGATTCGGAAATCATCTGCTGGGGAGTTTGATCCAGCGTTGTCTGCGGTGCCACCGCAATCGCGGCAACGATGCCGAGCATCGGTAGTGTCGAACCGGCAACCAGCCAGCGCAACTTGTTGCGGGATGCAGCGGAGGCGGATTTTTCCGGTAAAATCGTGTTTTTGATATCTGGCATTGAGCATCTATTACGCATGAAACTGCTCGAAGGGTAGCAGAAAAGCGATGGGGTGCAAAGAAAAATGATTTATCTGCCAGATACTTACAATATTCTTTTGTCATTGGGTTTTTGCTCGGTTGCCAATGTCGTGACCCATCGGTCATTTGGCGGAAATCGCTGCTTTATTTAAGGGTAATCATGGCTGCAGAGATTGCTGTCGCGCTGGAACAGATCAAGCGTGGCTGTGAAGAATTGTTGATCGAGGCCGAACTGGTCGAAAAACTGAAAACCGGCCGCCCGTTGCGCATCAAGGCTGGCTTTGACCCGACTGCGCCGGATTTGCATCTGGGGCACACCGTTTTGCTGAACAAGTTGCGCCAGTTTCAGGAGCTGGGCCATCACGTCATTTTCCTGATTGGCGATTTTACCGGCCTGATCGGCGACCCTACCGGCAAGAACACAACCCGCCCACCGCTGACGCCGGAGCAGGTTGCGGAAAATGCGCGCACTTACGCGGAGCAGGTGTTCAAAATCCTCAAGCGCGAGCAGACCGAGGTACGCTTCAACTCCGAATGGATGGAGAAGCTCGGCGCTGCCGGCATGCTGAAACTTGCGGCCAGTCATACGGTGGCACGGATGCTGGAGCGTGACGATTTTTCCAAACGCTTCAAGAGCAATCAGCCGATCGCGATTCATGAGTTTCTGTACCCACTGATGCAGGGTTACGATTCGGTCGCATTGCAGGCGGATGTGGAGCTGGGCGGTACCGACCAGAAATTCAACCTGCTGATGGGGCGTGAATTGCAGAAGCAGCATGGTATGGCGCCACAGGTGGTGCTGATGATGCCGTTGCTGGAAGGTTTGGACGGCGTCAACAAGATGTCCAAGTCGCTGGGCAATTATGTCGGCATCAACGAAGCGCCGAGTGAGATTTTTGGCAAAGCCATGTCGGTATCCGACGAACTGATGTGGCGTTGGTACGAATTGCTTTCGTTCCGCCCGTTGGCGGAAATTGCTGCGCTGCGCGAGCAGGTCGCCGCGGGGCGCAATCCGCGCGACGTCAAGGTTCTGCTGGCGCAGGAACTGGTGGCGCGTTTTCATGATCAGGCTGCGGCTGAACAGGCGCTGGCAGATTTCGAAGCGCGCTTCCGGCAGGGGGCGTTGCCGGACGATATGCCGGAAGTCGCCGTCAGCGTTGCCGGCGCTGATTTGCCGCTGAGTGCGATATTGAAACAGGCCGGGTTGACCGCGAGCACTTCGGAAGCGATACGGATGATCGACCAGGGCGGGGTCAAGATCGATGGCGAGAAGGTGGTGGACAAGACTCTCAAACTGGCACGGGGCGTGACTGTGGTCTTGCAGGTGGGTAAGCGCAAGTTTGCGCGGGTGACATTGCAGTAAGCGTTTATTGTCGCCGGTAACCTGTTCAAAGTCTGTTGTGAGCAGCTCTCGGCAGGGCGAAGAGCAGCGCAAAAACCGGAGTTTACTGGAGTAAATGAGGATTCTTTGAGCGGCGCGTGAGCCCAGATTACGCCCTCACAGCAAGATCGTGAACAGCCTCTAATAGTTCTTGCTGTGCCTGGCGCGACTGGAGCCGGGCCGTATTTTATGTGTGCGGGCGAATTGTTGCACGCCAAGGGAAGCGCTGATTTATTCGGCGAGCGGGATGAAGTGCAAGGAGCGCCGAGTAAATTCAGCGCTTCCCTGACTGCTTTGTCCCAATCAACAAGATTTTCCTGGCCTGGAAATTGCTTGGTGGTGTATGCAATTTCTTCTCGGGAGAATTAACGTGGCAGGTGGCATTACCCTTACGCCCCTCTCGATTCCGGCTTCGCCGGCAATGGCAGGCAGCGCGGCCACTGTCGCAGACGGGGCAGATGGCGCTGGTTTTGGCTCCATATTAAGCCTCGCTATGGCTTCTGTCGGCGGCAAGGATGTCTTGGCGAACTTGCAGCAAGCGCTCGCGGAGTATGTTTCGGACAAGGGCGACGAGCAATTGCCTGTCAGTTCCGATGGCCCTACTGCTGCCACACAGACGGCTTCTGCGGAGCAGATGGCTGCTGGCGTTTTGGCGCAGTTGATGGTGGCGAGTAACGGTATGGCCGCAATTCAGCCTCAGCCGAACGATTTGCAGACGGAGGGAGAAAATCGGCTTGTAGCTGGCGTGGATGGCGGTCGCTCCGTCAGGAGTAAGGTCAATGTGTTGGCCGCCGATGTGAAAGCGGGCCTGCGGCAGATGGAGGGGCAGACCGAGCATGATGTCGATGCGCTGGATTCGCTGGCAACGGATGTCGCTGCAGCATCTGTGCGCAAGCACGATGCGGAAAATTTTGCCGCTGCCGGGAATATCTTGCCGGAACGGAAGGTTGCGCCGGAATTGGTTGCAGCACCGGATGCAAAGCTGTTGATGGCGCATGGTGCGGTTTCCTTGCACGAAACGCGCACACCTGCGGTGGTGACAACTCCGAGCCAGGTGGTTTCGGTCGTCGGTCGTCCTGGTTGGGGTGAGGAGCTGGGACAAAAGATGTTGCTGATGGTGCGCGGCAATCAGCAATCGGCGGAATTGCAGCTGAATCCACCCAATCTCGGGCCACTGGAGGTGCGATTGTCGTTGCAGAACGATCAGGCCAGCCTGATGTTCGTTTCCGCTCATTCCAGTGTGCGCGACGCCATCAATGCGGCGTTACCGAAATTGTCATCGATGTTTGCCGAAAGCGGTATTTCCATGGGGAGCGTTCTGGTAGGTGACCAGTCTCTGGCGCAGCAGCAAAACCAGTCGCAGCGTCAATTCGAACAGCAGCCCAAGCGTTCGGGCGGATTTGCAGCCAGCGCTGCCGATGCTACGGTGCAGCGGTTCGATCTGCCGATCGGCAGGGGGCAGGGATGGGCTGTGAGCATGTTCGTATGACGAAATTGCCATATGGAATACTGATCGGGCCGGTAATGAGGTTTTTCTTGGGTTTGTCCCGACTATACTAGAGCTAATGAAAATTCGTTCAAGGTAGACCTACACAAATGGCAGCAGAACAACAAGCGGAAAAGCCCAAGGGCGGGAAAAAAATGCTGGTCATCATCATCGTGGCCGTATTGGTTCTGGTTTTGGTGATCGGCGGCGTGGTGGCATTTCTTCTTACCCGCAGTAGCGGCGATGATTCCCATGGGGATCAGGAAGTAAGCAAAGAAGAGTCGAAGAAAAAGGACAAGAAAAAAGACAAGAAGAAAGATGCGCACGCGGTGCCGGTGTTTGAGAAGCTGGAAACCTTCACCGTTAACCTTTCCGGGGGGGACAATATGTTGCAGGTCGAGTTGCACGTTGAACTGCCGGACGAGCATATGAAGGAAACGCTGAAAGCCTATATGCCGAAGATTCGCAATGATGTGAATCTGCTGTTGCGCTCGAAGAAGCTGGAAGACTTGCGTTCCGACGAGGGGGCAAAAAAACTCATTGAGGAATTGCGGGCGACAATTAACAAGGCAATGAATCAGGAAGAGGACGAGGGCGTCAAGAGTGTCGCCATTTCGTCAATGATTGTGCAATAGACGCGGTAGCTTATGGCAGACGATATTCTTTCGCAGGAAGAGGTCGATGCCCTTTTACGCGGTGTTACCGGCGAGGAAGACACCGAAGATGAAACGGGCGACTCCTCGGCAATACGAAACTACGACATCGGTCGGCAGGAGCGTATTGTCCGCGGCCGCATGCCTACGCTTGAAATTATCAATGAGCGATTTGCGCGCAACCTGCGCGTCGGCCTGTTCAATTTCATGCGACGAAGCGCGGAGATATCGGTCGGGCCGGTAAGGGTGCTGAAATACAGCGAATTCATTCGCAATCTGGTGGTTCCGACCAATCTGAATCTGATTCACATGAAGCCGTTGCGCGGTACGGCGTTGTTCATTTTCGACCCGGATTTCGTGTTCCTGGTGGTGGACAACCTGTTTGGCTCCGACGGGCGTTACCACGTCCGGGTAGAGGGGCGCGATTTCACCCCCACCGAGCAGCGCATTATCCTGCGCCTGCTGCAGGTCGTGTTCGATGAATACAAAAAATCCTGGGAGCCGGTTTACAAAGTCGATTTCGAATATGTCCGCTCGGAAATGAATACCCAGTTTGCCAATATCGCAACACCGACCGAAGTGGTTGTTGCGGTAACGTTCAAGATTGAGCTGGGGGCGGGTGGGGGCGATTTCCATGTGTGCTTTCCGTACGCGATGATCGAGCCGATCCGGGATGTACTCTATAGTTCGATGCAGGCAGACCGGATGGAGGCCGACAATCGTTGGGTCAAGCTGTTGTCGCATCAGGTGCAGACGGCAGAAGTCGATCTGGTGGCAAACCTGGGGCAAGCGCCGGTGACTCTGGGTGAAATTCTCGATTTGAAGGTGGGCGACGTGATTTCGCTGGAAATTCCGCAAGCGATCGTCGCCGAGGTGGATGGGGTGCCCATTTTTGAGTGCCGCTATGGCATAAAGAATGGGCAGTATGCCTTGCGAGTCAATAAGATATTAGCCGGTGTCGACCAGTTCGCCGCTGGCGGAGATGATGGTGGCTGAAGAACAAACGGGCTCGGAAGAGCAGGGACTGGATGATTGGGCTGCCGCATTGGCTGAGCAGGAGGCTGCAGATGCAGCAGCCAAAGCGGCGGACAAGCCCATCGTGGGGGATGTGAGCCCGGCTGACATTTTCGAGCGTTTTGACGCGCCGGAGCAGGCGTCGGCTTTACCTGGCAACTTCGACATGATCATGGATATCCCGGTTCACCTCACGGTGGAACTGGGACGTACCAAGATTGCGATTCGCAGCTTGCTGCAACTGGCGCAGGGGTCGGTAGTGGAACTGGACGGATTGGCCGGTGAGCCAATGGATGTTCTGGTCAATGGTTGCCTGATTGCCCAGGGTGAGGTCGTGGTGGTCAATGATAAATTCGGGATCAGGTTGACCGATATCATCACGCCACAAGAGCGTATTCGCCGGTTGCACAAATGATTCGGGTAATTCACCTCGTTGCCGGCTGTTCGTCGCTGTTTATTGCCCCCCGCCTGTTTGCGGCGCAAGCTCCTGTTGCGGCCTCTCCC
>CALMFQ010000209.1 GCA_937863215.1 uncultured Pseudomonadota bacterium | reverse complement strand
CTACCGATCCACGAATTCTGTTCGGCCTGCACTTGGTCAAACTCAGGCGCACTAAAGATTGGTCCCAGGAAAAGCTGGCCTTGGAAAGCGGTTTAGCGCGAAGCTATCTTGGTGGCGTAGAGCGTGGGCACAGAAATATTGCTCTGGTAAATATCTGTAAACTGGCAGACGCGCTCGGAGTCCCTCCTGCGGCATTACTGGATTTTGCCGACAATTAGTCTGCCGCCTGCAGAAGCATGGCGTTTGACGCAAACCAGGGGGACACTCGAAGCAAGCGTAGCCAGATACAGCGTAGCGCACGCCGGGTTACAAATACGCCGCCCTGCAAACCGCTCTGGCATTGCCCCGCAGCCTTGCCTGCACGCTGCATCCGGATTGGCTTGCAGGCCGGGCTGGCATCCTGTGCGCAAGCTGCCACAATGGATGCATGCAAGATTCCGATGCCGACTCCCGTTCCATCACCCTCGCCCGGCTGGCCGCGGTGGCTGCGTTCGCGCTGCTGTGCCTCGGCTTTCACTGGCTCGGCGAATCCGGCTGGGTGCCGATTCTGGATAGCGCGAATCTGGCGCTGCACGAGGCCGGACATCCGTTGATCGGGATGCTGAGCGGGCAGCTGACGGTGTATGGCGGGACAATTTTCCAGCTGGCGTTTCCGCTGGCGGCGGCATGGCATTTCCAGCGTGGCGGCAACAGCACCGGTGCGGCGGCAGCCATGGTGTGGCTGGGAGAGAATCTGTTGAACGTGGCGCGCTATATGGCCGATGCACGAGTGCAGGAACTACCGCTGGTGGGTAACGGCGATCACGACTGGGCGGAGATTTTCAACCGCTGGGGCGTGCTGCAGCTGGATACGCGCGTAGCGGGGCTGACGCGCTGGCTGGCCGTACTGATCATCGGTGGCGCGCTGCTGTGGCTGTATCGGCGCTGGCAGGCGCAGCGAGACGAAAGGTAGCGCCGCAATCGTTTGCTTGCGGCACTTACCGGCGCCAAAGCGGTTCGGCTGGCTGCGGCGCTTGTTGCGTGCCGGCCTTGCAATGCCCGGCACCGCCCTTACCTGTACCCACCTGTAGCAGATTGCCATTCCATCCCAACCCGCCGGAGATCATCATGAATCTGTCCATGTACCAGGCATCCGTGCCCTGTTTCATCCGTATGCTGAACAACCTCGCAGCCATTCTCGACAAGGCTGTGGCGCATTGCGAAGCGAAGAAAATCGATCCGGCGGTGCTGGCCGGCTGCCGGCTGTATCCCGACATGTATCCGCTGGCGAAACAGGTGCAGATCGCCACCGATATGGCCAAGGGTTGCGCGGCACGGCTGGCCGGGCAGGAGCCGGCGAAATACGAGGATAACGAGACTACCCTGGTCGAGCTGCGGGCGCGTGTCGCCAAGACCGTCGATTTTCTGCACGGATTCAGCCCGGCGCAGATCGACGGCTCGGAGGCACGCCCGATCACGCTGAACATGCGCAGTGGGCCGCTACAGTTCAACGGCCAGGTGTACCTGCTGGAATTCGCGCTGCCGAATTTCTATTTCCATATCACCACCGCCTACGCGCTGTTGCGCCACAACGGTGTGGAAATCGGCAAGCAGGATTTCATCGGCAAGCCCTGATACCGCCCCGGTTACCGCCGGGCGACGCGGTGACGAAAAACCTCGCACTCCGCCGGCAGCCGTCTATGATCGAAACTGGTGGGTGGCATTATTGTGTGCCAACTCCCACCGTTTCCGCCGCAGCAGCCCTGCCGGCAAATCCTCCGCGTAGTCATTGCATCCAGGCGTCCACCGACGCAGACAAGGAGCACGATCATGGCCAAGAGTCAGTTACGCAGCAGCCGCGAACCGAAGAAACCGAAAAAGCCGAAACAGCTGGCGATGCCGGCTCATCCTTCGATTACGCATATCACCCAGCCGCCGCAGCAGCACCAGATGGCCAAGGGCAAGCAGCATTGATGGCTGCAAACGACAAAGCCGGCACTGCCGGCTTTGCTTTTGGCTGTTGCGCGCATCAATTGCCGCTGGGCGCGAATACCCGCAGCCGGTGGCCGTCCGGATCGACGGCGACGAAGGTATAGCCGAAATCCATCTGTGTCGGCGACTGCACGATCGGCAGCCCGCGCTCGCGCCAGTCGAAATAGATTTCATCGACGCGCGCATTGTCTTTCACCGAGAAGCCCAGCTCGCCGCCGCCGCCGGTAATACTGGCCGCCGGCTCAACGTGGGCGCGCGACCACAGCCCGAGCATCACGCCGGATTCGAGTGCGAACATCGCAAACGTCGGCGAGGCCTCGATCGGCGGGTCGCCCAGCAGGTCGGAATAGAAATCGGCACTGACGCGCGGATCGGCAACATACAGCAGGATGAAGTTCGGATCGATCATGATGACACTCCGCAGTGGTGAATGAAGTTCAGACAACTTCAGTTTAGGCTCTGTTGACGCAGCTTTCCCGTATGTCCGCTCTGCCTGCAGGCTGCGGCGCGATCCGCTGCCGGCCCGCCCTTGCCGCAACAGCTCCGGCTGGGACTGCGGCGAGCATACGGCGATGCGCTGCTTCGATTTCCCCGCTGGAAAACATCGGCGTCTGACAATGCCAGTAACAGCGAGGCGGTGCTTTGGCCGCTGGCTTCAGCGGCCCCGGCACTCGGCGGCCGACAGGCGGTAGCCGCCGGCAATGCGTCGTGTGCGGCCCTCGCGGCACAGTTGCTGCAGCACGCTGGCAAACTCATCGGCAGTCGTCTGGCTGGTACGGAGACGCGAAAGGCCGAATGAATATTGCAGATCGCGCACGCTGGCGATCAGTTTCAGCCCACCGATGGCGTTGTTGTTGATCAGCCAGCTAGCCACGTCGCGGTTGACCATGGCCACGCCGTTGGCGCCGTAGCGGCCGGCGGCGAGCTTGCGCAGTACGGTCAGGTTGTCGCGTTCGACACGAATGTCGGCACCGCTGACTCCGGCAAGCAGATCCTGTAATGTACGGGCGGTTGCCGACGGGCCATAGACACCGACTTCGCGCCCCGCCAGATCAGCCGGTCTGCGATATGCCAGCGTCTGGCCGGCCTGCGTATAGAGGGAGTAATGCGCTTTCACCACCGGCGGGCTGATATGGAACGCGGCACGCCGCTCGGGAATGTCCACCACGGTAAAAATGCCATCGACCCGGCCGGCTTCCGCCAGCGTCAGTGCGCGCCGCCACGGCATCACCTCGATCTCGCAGTGCCAGCGCAGGCGGCGGCAGGCTTCGTACAGCACATCGACCATCGGCCCTACCGCCTGCCCGCCCTGCTCGAAGGTAAACGGTGGAAAAGATTCGGTGACAAAGCGCAGGCTTCGCTCTGCCACCGGCCCGGCGGCCTGTGCCTGGGCCAAGCCGAGACACAGCAACAACGCCAGCCGCTTCAACGGCTGTCTCGCATGTACGCTAACAATACCTGCACGGCACTGCCGGCAAGGGGCGGGAAGATGCGGCTCACTCGTTCAGCGCCTCGCTGGCAGCCTGTTCGGGAGTAAAACCCTCATAGAACAGGTCGGTATACCAGTCGGCCTGCTCCTCGATATTTTGCTGTGCTTCGCGGCGGCTGGCGCCGCGCGCAACCAGTTCAGCCTCGACCTGCGTGCACCATTCGAGCAGTGCAACGGTTTCCGGATCGAGATTTTTATCCTGTTTCATGTCGGGCTTTCGGCAGGGGAATATGATCGCGCACAATCTTGCGCCCCCTCAACACATGCGGTTGAAGCCGGGCAAGACCATACCCTGCCGATTATGCGCCATTTACGCAACCGTGCGGCAGCACGAGCCGCAATTCGGGCGATTTTGTTCGGTCAGCCTGTGCGCCGCATTTCAGGCTGCGTCGGCCCGCCCGGCATCGGGCAACTGCCGCACGCCGGCCTCGACAACGCCATGGTCACGCCATAGCGCATAGCATTCCAGGCCGCAGAAATGGGCTACGTAATCCGTTGCCTCGACGCTGGTCGCTTCCGATTCGGGGATTTCTGTCATGCAGACGCTGCAAGCCAGCAAGTTGGTGAAGGTATCCATGATGGCGACTCCTTGTTCCGGCGATGCCAGCCGCCGATGCTGCCGACATCGACAATCCGCCGCCCGGCCAGAATTGGCCATGGCAGGATTGACCGGACCAGCTTACGCCCGCCACCATGATTTGTGAATTTGTATATTGCAATCAGTCCGATAGCCACTAGCGCCAGGGTCAATCAGGCATGAAACCAAGGCTCGGCAACAAAACCTATGCCGACGGGCAATCGCCGAAACGCCGCTGGATTGCGGGAAGCTCCTTGCGCCAGCGCAGCAATGCGCTGACGCACACCGGATCGAACATCCGCCCCGCTTGGCACTCCATCCAGTCGAGCGCCGCATCGATGCTCCAGCCATCCTTGTACGGGCGCCGGCTGGTCAGTGCATCGAAGACGTCGGCAGCAGTGACGATACGGCCCGCCAGCGGAATCTGCTCACCCGCCAGCCCGGCCGGATAGCCGCTGCCGTCCCAGGCTTCGTGATGGGCGCCAACGATGTCGTACAGCAGATTGATGAACGGCAGATGTCCAAGCCCGAGGTGTTCGACCATCTGCCGCGTCAGCTCGACCCCCTGCTCGACGTGGCGGCGCATCAGCACCCGCTCCTCGTCGGACAACGGCCCCGGCTTGAGCAGCACGCTGTCGGGAACGGCGATCTTGCCGATATCGTGCAGCGGCGCAAACAGGAATACGTGCTCGACGAATTCGTCGCTCAAGTGCAGCTCACGGGCATAATCCTGCGCGATCAGCCGGGCATAGCGCGCCATGCGTTCGAGATGATTGCCGGTTTCGAAATCGCGCAGATGGATCACCTCATGCGCGGTTCTCATCGCCCCGCGCAGCGTGCGCAGCTTGTGCTGACTATCCAGCACCATCAGCATGATCAGATGCGAAAAGGTTGCCAAGTCTTGCAGCAACAACGGGGTAAACGGATCGGCTTCGCGCGAATCGAAAAAAGCGAAGCCGAAACATTGGTCATCGGCAATCAGCGGTATGGTAAAGCTGGCCTGGTAGCCCTGATCGGCCAGGTATTGCCGATGCTGGCTCGGCGTGCCATCCGCCCGGTGCCGGATATGGGTCAGAATACGCGGCTGACGGGTCTGCATCACCTGCAGCAGCGATGGCACTTCTGCCAGGCGCCGCTCGTACTGCGCCAACGGGTGACCGCTGTCGTTGCTGTAAACATAGGTCTTGACGATGTCGGTGGCCGGATCGTAGCTGGCAACGGCAATCCGGTGAATGACCGGATAACGTTCACGCAATGTGGCATGAATGGCCGCAAGCTTGACCGATACCGGCACTTCCTGTTCCAGCAGGTGCAAATGCTGATGCGAATCCATGGCACGCTCCGCGTTTCTCTAGCTAGAGATTAGCAGCGCCACACAATACAAAAAAGGGCCATACGGCCCTTTCCTTACATGGCAGGCATACTTACTTGCCACGGCGCCATCCCATACCGACCAGGCCGGCCCCCAGCAATGCCAGCGTTGCCGGTGCAGGAACCCGTACCGGATCTTGCCCGTCGCGCGCCGAGAATGTCGCCCAGTTGCCGTTGCCGATCTGGAACTGGCCCTGCTGGCCGCCGTCGCAGCAGCCTTCGAGACCGTAGATATCGAGCACGTGATTACCGGCGCCAACGTTGATGCCGGATGCCTGCAGCACGCCGGCAGTATTGGCGTAATCGTAGTTCCACCACATATCCTGGTCAGAGAACGCCAGCGCGTTGCCATCGAGGAACATCGCGCCACCGCGACCGAAATCGACACCGGCGCGGAACGACCAGAAATCGCTGGCAACAGCGTTGAAATCGATCTGGAAATGGAAAGCGACATCGCTGTTGCCGCCGCCGCACTGCCCGCCATTGTTGATGCCGTCGAACAGCCCCAGCGAGCGGTCGCAATAGCCAGCGGTCGGAGCCACTGCGGTAAGCGCGTTCACGGTATTGCGGTAATCGGCAGCGGAAGCCAGCGGGCCCTGAGTCGAGTAGCGGCTGCTGAAGCCGATGACACTGGCCGATGCGGCAGTGGCACACAGGGCGAGCGCGATAGTGGACAATACGGCGATTGGGCGGAATTTCATTGTACAGCTCCAGATTGATAGACTTGCTTTTAACATATACGCACAAAGCAATATTCATGCCAAAAATATAAACGTATGTATTCAAGCGGGAATTCAGATCTGCCGCAAAACACGCCATACAAACTGTAAAATATTCCGACAACAAACAGATTTGCGTTGACGCGATGCACGCATCGGCATAATGTCGCGCCTCATCCAGGCCGGAGCCCGCCATGCAACAAGTAGAATTTGTCCTTACCCGCGACCACGTTGCCCTGTGCGACCTGCTGAAACTGACGGGCGTAGCGGATAGCGGCGGTCAGGGCAAGATCATGGTTGCCAACGGCGAAGTCACGGTCGATGGCAAAAGCGAATCGCGCAAGACCGCCAAGATCGTCGCCGGCCAGGTGGTTGAATGCCTGGGTGTGCGTATCCGCGTCGTTGCCGGCTGACAGCCCTGCACATTTAGCCGCAATACAAAAACAAAACCCGCCGTCTGGCGGGTTTTGTTTTTATCGGGGCAGCAAGCACTCAACCGTTGCGCTGCTGGAAATCGCGCATGAACTGCGCCAGCGCTTCGACGCCTGCCAGCGGCATGGCGTTGTAGATCGATGCGCGCATGCCTCCGACCGATTTGTGGCCTTTGAGCTGGATCAGCCCGGCAGCATCGGCCTGCTGCAGGAACGGTTTGTCCAGCGCACTATCGTGCAGACGGAACGGAATATTCATGCGCGAACGGCAATCGAGCGCCACCGGATTGCTGTAGAAGCCGCCACTATTATCGATCAGCCGGTACAGCAACTCGGCCTTGGCGATGTTTTCCCGCTCGATGCCGGCCACACCGCCACGTGCCTTGAGCCATTTGAAAACCAGCCCGGCAACGTAGATGGCAAAAGTCGCCGGCGTGTTGTACATCGAATCGTTATCGGCATGCACCTTGTAATCGAACATGGTCGGTACCGATTTGCCCGCCTTGCCGATCAGATCATCGCGCACGATCACAATCACCAGCCCGGACGGGCCGATATTCTTTTGCGCACCGGCATAGATCAGGCCGAATTTCGCCACATCGAACGGCCGCGACAGAATGTTCGACGACATGTCCGCCACCAGCGGCACCGCGCCGACTTCCGGCACCCAGTGGTATTCGACACCGCCGATGGTCTCGTTCGGCGTGTAATGCACGTAGGCGGCGTCGGGGCTCAGATTCCAGCTGGCACGCTCAGGGATGTAGCTGAAATTGCGCTCTTCGCTCGATGCGGCGACATGGGCAATGCCAAACTTCTGCGCTTCCTTGATCGCCTTGGTAGACCACTGGCCGGTGTTGACGAAATCGGCCTTGCCCTTGTCGGCCAGCAGGTTCATCGGCACCATGGCAAACTGGCTGGTGGCGCCGCCCTGCAGGAACAGCACCTTGTAGTTGGACGGAATGTCCATCAACTGGCGCAGATCGGCTTCGGCTTCGGCAATGATCTGGCCGAATTCCGGGCCGCGATGGCTCATTTCCATCACCGACATGCCGGAGCCGTGCCAGTCAAGCAACTCCTGCTGCGCCTGTTGCAATACGTCCTTGGGCAGTACCGCCGGACCGGCGGAGAAATTGTAGATCGTGCTCATGCGTTATCTTGGGTCAACAGAAAATGGGCGCGGGCAACCGCAATCGGCTTGGCTTTATCGTCCTGCCAGGCCGTCATCATTACATTGGCAACGCGTTTGCCCTGCTTGGTAATCTCACATTGTGCATACAGGGTTTGCGCCTTGCCGGAACGCAGGTAATCGATCGAGAAATCGATGGTTTTCGGCACTTCCAGCGATTCGCGCGCCCACATCAGGTGCAGTAACGCCGAGTTCTCCAGAAAGCCGCCGATCACGCCGCCATGCAGCGCCGGCAGTATCGGATTACCGACATTGGCTTCCTTGAACGGCAGCACGAACAATAATTCGCCATTCTCTTCGTGCATTTCCACGCCCAGTTGCCGGGCGTAGGGGATCTGCTCAATCACCGCCGCATAGTTGGTGCAACCTTGCTCTTTGCCGGCCAACAGCGTTTCAATCAGTTCCATTGTCGGTCCTTATTTGATCGTGGCTTTGCTGGAATCGCGCATGAAGGTGCCGACGCTGTAGGCAATCGGATCCTTGCCGTCATCCTGATAGGCAGTGGCACGGGTGAAAGCGATCTGGCGGCCGAAGCGGTAACACTCGGCGCGACAATATATCGGCAGCCCCGGTGTCGCCGAACGCAGGTAGTCGATGCGCAGATCGAGTGTGGCGATCGCCTCCGGGCTTTCCAGCCAGGAGAACACCGACAGGCCGCTGGTGGTATCGATCAGCGAGGTAATCACGCCGCCGTGCACCACGCCGGTTTTCGGGTTACCGATCAGCTCCGGCTTGTAATCGAGCATCATGGTTGCCAGGCCGCGCTCGCCACTGACATAACGCAGGCCGATGCTGCTGGAATGCGGAATTTCGCAGAACCATTTGGCAACCGAATCGAACAGCTCCTGATTGACTACCGGCAACGGCAAATTGGCCATGCTTATTCCTCCCCACCCTCGGCGACTGCCTCGCCTGCAGCGCCAGCCTCACCGGTATCGGAAATGTCAGCGTCGTCGCCCTCTTCGCCTTCGGTTTCGACCACTTTTTCCAGGCCGGCGAGTTTCTCGCCATCGTCCAGATTGATCAGTCGCACCCCTTGGGCGGCGCGACCGGTTTCGCGGATTTCCTCGACGCCGGTACGAATCAGCACGCCACCGGTGGTGATCAACATCACCTGATCTTTCGACTCAACCAATGTTGCAGCAACCAGCTTGCCGTTACGCTCCGAGGTATCGATTGCGATCACGCCCTGGGTGCCACGGCCGGAATGACGGTATTCGGACACCAGCGTGCGTTTGCCATAACCGTTTTCGGTCGCGGTCAGCACGAATTGTTCGTCGGTCGCCACCACCATCAGCGAAATCACCTGCGCACTGTCGCCCAGCTTCATGCCGCGCACACCGCGGGCGCCGCGGCCCATGGCGCGAACTTCATCCTCGTCGAAACGAACCGCCTTGCCTTCGTCCGAGCACAGCATGATCTGGCTCTGACCATCGGTAATCGCCACGCCGATCAGGTAATCGCCCTCGTCGAGATCGACGGCGATAATGCCGCGCTTCATCGGGCGGGAGAAATCCGACAGCGGGGTTTTCTTTACCGTACCCTGCGAAGTACAGAAGAATACGTAATGATCGTCGGCAAATTCCTTGATCGGCAGGATCGCGTTGATCTTCTCGCCTTCCGCCAGCGGCAGCAGATTGACAATCGGTTTGCCGCGGCTGGCGCGGCCGCCCTGCGGCACCTCGTACACTTTCATCCAGTAGACCCGGCCCAGCGACGAGAAGCACAGCACGTAATCGTGGGTGTTGGCAATGAACAGGTTGTCGATGAAATCGTCTTCCTTGGTCGCTGCAGCCTGTTTGCCACGGCCACCCCGCCGCTGCGCACGATAGTCGTCGAGCGGTTGTGCCTTGAAATAGCCGGAGTGCGACAGCGTAACCACCATGTCCTGCGGCGTAATCAGGTCTTCCAGGCTGATATCCTCGCCGTGGGCGATGATTTCCGAACGGCGTGCATCGCCGAATTGCAGCTTGGTCGCTTCCAGCTCTTCACCAATGATCTGCGTTACGCGCTCCGGCCTGGCGAGGATGTCGAGCAGATCGACGATTTTGTCCATCACTTCCTTGTACTCGGCCACCAGCTTGTCCTGCTCCAGCCCGGTCAGGCGCTGCAGGCGCATGTCCAGAATGGCCTGCGCCTGGACTTCCGACAGCTTGTAACCATTGGCCTTGAGGCCGAATTCCGGCGACAGCCATTCCGGGCGCGCCGAATCGCTGGCAACCCGCGCCAGCATTTCTTCCACCAGCGGCGAATGCCATTCGCGCGCCATCAACGCTACCTTGGCTTCCGGCGGTGTCGGCGAAGCCTTGATCAGTGCAATCACTTCATCGACATTCGACAGAGCAACCGCCAAACCTTCAAGGATATGGCCGCGTTCACGGGCTTTTTTCAGTTCGAATACGGTGCGGCGCGTTACCACTTCGCGGCGGTGACGCAGGAAACATTCAAGAATCTGCTTCAGATTCAGCAAGCGCGGCTGACCATCGACCAGCGCCACCATATTCATACCGAAGGTGCACTGCAACTCGGTCTGCTTGTACAGATTGTTCAGCACCACGTCCGGCACTTCGCCACGCTTCAACTCGATGTAGACGCGCATGCCGGATTTGTCCGACTCATCGCGCAGGTCGGAAATACCTTCGATCGCCTTGTCACGCACCAGCTCGGCGATTTTTTCCAGCAGGTTTTTCTTGTTGACCTGGTACGGCAACTCGTCAACGATGATTGCCTGCTTGTCTTTCGACACATCCTCAAAGTGGGTGCGGGCACGCATTACCACCCGGCCACGACCGGTACGGTAGCCTTCGCGCACGCCGGCAATACCATAGATGATGCCGGCAGTCGGAAAATCCGGCGCCGGAATGATATCGATCAACTCGTCGATGCCGATCTGCGAATTGCGTAGCAGCGCCAGACAGCCGTCGATGACTTCATTCAGGTTGTGTGGCGGCACGTTGGTGGCCATGCCCACGGCAATACCTGAGCTGCCGTTGATCAGCAGGTTTGGCAGGCGCGTCGGCAGTACCGACGGCTCCAGCTCCTTGCCGTCGTAGTTGGGCACGAAATCGACTGTCTCCTTGTCGATATCGGCCATCAGTTCCGAGGCGATCCGCTCCAGGCGGCATTCGGTGTAACGCATTGCCGCCGCATTGTCGCCGTCGATCGAACCGAAATTGCCCTGACCATCGATCAGCGGATAGCGCAGGCTGAAATCCTGCGCCATGCGTACCAATGTGTCGTAAATCGCGCTATCGCCGTGCGGGTGATATTTACCCATCACTTCGCCAACGATACGCGCACATTTCACATAAGGGCGATTCCAGACATTGCTCGATTCGTGCATGGCAAACAGTACACGGCGATGTACCGGCTTCAAACCATCTCTCACATCCGGCAGTGCGCGGCCGACAATCACGCTCATGGCGTAATCGAGATAGGAGCGGCGCATTTCCTCTTCGAGGCTGACGGGGATCGTTTCCTTGGCGAATTGGTCCATTTGGTCCATTTATATTTATTTAAGTTTCGAGACAAAAATACGCCTGATTCTAGCACGCCCAGGCCGCCACCGGCGATGCATGCAGCCGAATCGAAACAAAAGGCTGTTGGTTGAATACAACACTTTTGGATTGTGTGCGAATTTAGCCGACAATTTATTTGAATTCCGTCTTGATTTGTCGCTATGCTTAGGCTTGGTTCCAGCTGGCACTTACAGCGCGAATAACCGAACAACACTACACGCTCTACCCTTCTTTAAGTCAGGAGAACGCTTATGTCGAAAAAATTGATGAAGTCGGTCTTGGCGGCCTCGGTCGCATTGATCGGCATCAGCAGTGGCGCCGCGTACGCAGCAGATGGTTACGGTAACGATAACGGCGGCACCGTTGTACGCAACAACTACGGCGAATGCTGGCGTTCTGGTTCGTGGACCAAGGCAAACGCCACCGAGGACTGTGACAAGGACCTGCTGCCGCCACCTGCGCCAAAAGCCGAACCGGCTCCGGCACCTGCTCCGGTTGTCGAACTGCCAAAAATCGCTCCGACCCCGGCACCTGCTCCGGCCCCGGCACCGGCCCCGCGCTATGAAAAACTGACCTATCGGGCAGAAGCGCTGTTTGCATTCGGCAGCTCGCAGTTGTCGCCGAAGGGCAAGGCCGAACTGAAAGAGTTCGCCGACAAGTTCAAGGCTGACAAAGCCACTCGCACCGACGATCCGATCAAGGTTGTCGGCCACACCGACCGTATCGGCAAGCCGGCTTCCAACCAGAAGCTGTCCGAAGCACGCGCCGACGCCGTCAAGGCATTTGCGGTGCAGCAAGGTCTCGACGCCAATGGCATCGTGACCGAAGGCAAGGGCGAAACCGAACCGGTTACCAAGGATTGCAAAGGCACCAAGAAAACCAAGAAACTGGTTGAATGCCTGGCGCCGGATCGCCGCGTGGAAATCTTCATTCCGGCGAAAAAACAAGTGCAGTAATTCCTGCTGCGCTGAAACAAGCCCCGGCCCTGCGTCGGGGCTTTTTATTTGCTAAACTCTGCAGCGACTTTCACGGATAACCATTCATGCTCAAGCTGCTCAAACCACTGCTGCTTGTCGCCTGCAGCCTGCCGCTCAGCGCCGGTGCCGGCGCCATCGATCAATTGCATGCCTACATTCAGGGCACGCAGTCGCTGCGTGCCGAGTTCCGCCAAACCGTCAGCGGTAGCCGCAAAAGCGGCCCGCAAGAGGCCAGCGGCAATGTCGCCATTCAGCGACCGGGCAAATTCCGCTGGGTTTACAACAAACCCTACGAACAGCTGGTGATTGGCGACGGCGTCAAGCTGTGGCTGTACGACAAGGATCTGGCACAGGTTACTACCAAGAAGCTGGATCAGGCGCTCGGCTCCAGCCCGGCCGCGCTGCTGGCCGGCAGCAATGATCTGGAAAAGAATTTCCGCCTGCGCGAAGCCGGCAGGAAGGATGAGTTGGAGTGGCTGGAAGCCACGCCCAAAGGCAATGACAGCACTTTCGAATGGGTGCGCATGGGTTTTGTCGGCAACGAGCTGAAACTGGTCGAGCTGAAAGACAATTTCGGCCAGACTACCAGCATCCGCCTGTCGAAACTGGAGCGCAATCCGAAACTCGACGCCAGCCAGTTCAAATTCACTCCGCCGGCCGGCGTGGATGTAGTCGGTGACTGACCTGTTCGCCCAAACGCCGCGCGAGCCACTGGCCGAACGGCTGCGGCCGCACACGCCGGATCAGGTGATCGGCCAGCAACATCTGCTCGGTTCGGGCAAGCCGCTGCGCACCGCGTTCGAATCCGGCAAGCCGCACTCGATGATCCTGTGGGGACCGCCCGGTGTCGGCAAAACCACGCTGGCGCGCTTGATGGCGCATGCATTCGACGC
>CALMFQ010000208.1 GCA_937863215.1 uncultured Pseudomonadota bacterium | reverse complement strand
GGCCAGCACGGCCCGCAAGTTTCCGCCATCGGCCTCGGCTGCATGGGCATGAGCGATTTTTATTCCACCGGCCGCGACGACGCAGAAATCCGCGCCACGCTGGATGCCGCGCTGGAGCTGGGAATCAACTTCTTCGACACGGCCGACATGTACGGCCCGCACAGCAACGAAATCCTGCTCGGCAACGCACTCAAGCGGTGCCGCGCGCAAGTGGTGCTGGCGACCAAATTCGGCATCGTGCGCGATCCGGCCAATCCCGACAGCCGCGGCGTCGATGGCCGGCCGGAGTATGTGCGCCAGGCGGTGGAAGGCAGTCTGCAGCGGCTGCAGACCGATTACATCGATCTGTATTATCAGCATCGCATCGACCCGCAAGTGCCGATCGAAGAAACCGTCGGTGCGCTGGCCGAGCTGGTGGCGCAGGGCAAGATTCGCTATTACGGCCTGAGCGAAGCCTCCGCCGCTACTATCGAACGCGCCCACGCGGTGCACCCGCTGACTGCGGTACAAAGCGAATATTCGCTCTGGACGCGCGATCCGGAACACAACGGCGTGCTCGATACCTGTCGCCGGCTGGGGGTTGGTTTTGTACCGTACAGCCCGTTGGGGCGCGGCTTTCTTACCGCGACACTGGCATCGACCGCAGCCTTGGCCAGCGATGACTACCGTTTGAGTACACCGCGCTTTCAGGCCGACAACTTCGGCCACAATCTGGCGCTGGTAGAGGTATTGCGCCAGATTGCCGCCGCCAAGGCGGTAACGCCGGCACAGCTGGCGCTGGCGTGGGTATTGGCGCAGGGCGACGCCATCGTGCCGATTCCCGGCACCAAGCGCCGGCGTTATCTGCAGGACAATATCGCGGCAGTTTCAATCGATCTCAGCGCCAGCGAGCTGGCGCAGCTGGATCGGCTTTTCGCGCCGGAGGCCATCGCCGGGGAACGCTACAGCGCAGCCAGCATGCGCCATCTGAACGGCTGATCGTTCCAGCGGCGGGCTCAACGGCCGGCGTGCAGCACCAGCAAGGTCAGCACACCGGCCAGCA
>CALMFQ010000207.1 GCA_937863215.1 uncultured Pseudomonadota bacterium | reverse complement strand
GGACAATTCAATCTGGTTGCAGGCTCGATGTTCGATTCAGCTCATCGTTGCGTAGCAGCATTATCCTTGGACTCATGGCGGATAAAAACCGAGTAAAACCTGCGAGTGCCGTGATATGGTATGAATACATGCAGCGCTTCAGTTCGGCGCCGCCTGTCGGCATGCATGTCTTTGACGAGCATTACGAGATGGCGTGCGTCATTCCCACCGGACCTGCCACCCGACCAACCGATCTGCTGGTGGACTTGCTCAATCCTAGCGTCATCGATACGCTGTCGGCAGGACGACCACTACGCTACTACGATGTGTTGAGCATCTGCGCATCAGCTGATGCAAAATTCGACGTCACGCAGCCCGTATGGGTGAAATCATACATGGTGGTGTCACGGGAATTCTGCAAAAAATACGGCGCCGGAGCAGACATGTACGGCAGGTCGGACGAACCCGACTACGTTCTGATCGAATTGAAGCAACCGTTCGCCAGCTTTCGAGAAAAATGAGCACCACGACCACCGAGGAACTCACACGCGTAAATCAGTTTGATCCGGTGCTGTATGCTCGGGCGTCAGCCCGACTGCCCATGGCGCTCGATATTGTCGGGTTCAAAGCGCTACGCCCAGGACAGGATACGATGATCAGTTCTGTGCTGGGCGGTCTGGATACGTTGGGCATATTGCCGACTGGCTGCGGTAAATCGGCGTGCTTCATCATCCCCACCATTGCGTGCGAATGGAAGACTCTGGTCATATCGCCGCTGATTTCTTTGCAGCGCGACCAGGTGCAGAGCCTGCAACGCAAAGGCATTCGCGCCGGCATGGTCAATTCATCCAATACGGCGATCGGGCAGCAGTACATCAACGACTGGATTCGCGGGGATCTGGACTTGCTGTATTGCGCCCCGGAGCGCTTGAAGCGGGATGACTTCAGGGAAATAATGCGACAGAGGAAGCCAGACATGGTCGTCACCGACGAAGCTCATACGGCTTCGCAGTGGGCTGATGGTTTTCGTGCGTCGTATTATCTGATCGGCAAATTCATCAATGAATTCCAGCCCAAGGTGGCTTTGGCCCTTACGGCTACCTGCCCGCCCGATATCGAGAAGGATGTTCGGCGCATTCTCTGTATGCCGCGGGCCGTCAAGGTCTGCTACTTCTACCGGCGTACCAATTTGAAGCTACGCTCGGCTGATTTCAACTGCGTGGCCGATATCGGCGAGATCATCAATGCATCTCCGGGCCCGGCCATTGTGTACTGCTCGACCGTGAAGGCAGCCAACGAACTGCAGAACGTACTGTCCAATTACGTGCACGGCGAGGTAGGCATTTATCATGGCGATCTGCCGGATCACACCAGATCCACTCAGCAGGATGCCTTTATGGATGACGAGGTAAAGTGCGTCGTCGCCACCAATGCGTTCGGCATGGGGGTCGACAAGGCAAATATCGGGGCTGTCATCCATCGCAATATTCCGGGGACACTGGATGCGCTCACACAGGAATTGGGACGTGGCGGTCGTAACGGTTGCGAATGTCAGTGCGTGACCTTCCTGGATGCGCAGTCCATCAACACCCAGCGGTTCTTCATCGAGGGCGACAACCCGTCCGAGAAAATAATCAGACGGGTATTTGCCGTTCTGGACAAGCATGCAAACTCGGCCGGTCTGCTGCGCATGACCCTGGCGGATATTCTCGACCGAGCTTTCCCAGACAAGCGGGAAAAGCGTAACGGGAATTTGAGCGCGGTCATGCAGGTTCTGGAGGGCGCCGGCTTGATTGCTCGCGTCAAATCGCATGAACTGATCGCCACGGTACGCTTCACGGATGGGATGGATAGCTCGGATCCCAAGTACGAAATGCTGCGTGATACCATCAAGAGTCTGCCGCGTGTAGAGCGCCAGGCAAATGGGGCCTACCAGTTTGATTTGAAGGATCTGGTGGATGCTACCGACCGAGTCGAGAGCACTATCCGGACTTGGTTGCGCTCGCTATCCAGTGCCGGACTTATCCAGTACGTACCACCGTTCGTCGGGTCATCTACGCAGATTTTGTCACGGGATATTTCAGCCATTGATTTTGATCGGCTGCGTATCAAAGCTGAGCGGGCTGAGACGAAGCTCAAACAGGTCATCACATATTGCGGCCTGCGTGACGAGCAAAAGCATGACTATCTGGAAAAATATTTCCGGGTGCAGCATCAGATCGACGATCAGACATGAGCCACGATCCCACAGCCGTCCGTACCGCATGGTCTCAGCAGCAGGCCGATGCGCTCATCCGTTATGTACAGATGCTGCCACCAGCTCCCATGATGGCGCCGGTGGCTCCTGACATATTTGACCGCAAGTGCCTGTGCGGCGAGAAACGAGATCTGGCTGATTTTCCCACGAAGCGCTCAAAGTCTGGCGTGGAATTTCGCGAAGCTGTATGCCGACAGTGCCCGGTCAGGTATTCTCAATGGGAACGGCTGGCCACTGTCATTTGCGCTACATGCCGGACTGAAATAATCAGGCTTGCTCCACATCAGGATAAATCCGGATTTCGTTATGAGCCTGGTGGTATCTACCACACGCTTGAGTGTTCCAGCTGCAAGAAGGGAATTGACAGGAGTCCTATCGTGGAGAAGACACTCTGGGACAAGCAACGCTTCGGAAAATAATTCACCATGAACAAACCACAAGTCGCCTCACACAGCCGCATCATTGCGGCCAACATCAAGCCGGTCAAAATCGACATCAACCGAGCTGCCAACGATCCGGCCGCGCGTACGCTCGAGGCTGTGAAGCCCGATGGACGTATCGTCACTCCGGCTCCGTTCGTGCCACCCAGCATGGTGCCGAAAATCGGCACATCCGAATCTTTTGTCAAAGGCGCTGCCGGTAAATACCAGCATCGCTTCATCCTGCATTTGGATGCCGCCAACAATTTGCTGGCTCTGGATTCGTATCCGGTGCTGGAGTTTATGGCGCGCATGTACCCAACCGAGATGCAGGACCTGGAAACGGTGGCCGTTCGCGTCGATCCACTCAACGGTTCTCTATCGGTCGATACGTTCCAATCCGGTCTGGCGAAATGCGCACCCTACATGCTGCACACGCAGTTTCCGGCGCTGTATGCGGCCATCAACGCATTGTCCGCGGATCAACTGCTGCCCGAAACTGATCTGGGCGGTATCGGCCAAATCGAGTCGGTTACCGGACAGGTCATTGTGATCAATATCCCGCGCCCGGATTCAGGCGCGTAGGTGCCGCAATTGTAGTCCAATTGCTGTCATATATTTTTGTGAACAGCATACCTGAAGTCACCAAGGTCGCTGAGGAGGTTCCTCTCTGCAGGCAATCTTGGTGGATAAAGTACAGGGATCGCATCATTTTCGGTGCGCTCCTTTTAACAGGCGCGATCATCGCAGGTATTGCCTGCGTGGTCGCATGGCAGTTGCGTTACATCCTGCTGGGCATCGGTGTCCTGGTAGGTGTGTTGTCCGGCAAGGACACGAAGAACGCAGCTGCATGGGCGGAGGCAGTAGTGTTGGGCGCTCTGGCGTGCATCATGCTGCCAATCCTGGAGGCATTGTTTTCCGGGGTGATTGGTTTCCTGACCTGTCTGGTCGGGGCCTACGCCATCGTGTTGGGTAGCCAGACGCGCTCTCGGTTAAAATGATCCTGATCTCGTCCGGATTGTTTGCCAACGGCGTCAGGCTGCCGGTCGGAGGAGGCGCTCCTGCGTGGGTACAGCGTCGCGGGTTCAAGCATACCTTGTTCGGCGGGCAGGATCCTGTCGACCAATGGATGCCAGCAGCTGACATTCAGTGGCGGATAACTGCCATTGAGGTGGAGGATGGAGGCGATGGGTTTACGCAGGAAAACGGCGAACCCATACCGATGGTATTCAAAGCCAACGGCAAGCTGACCATCGATTATCAGCTCGCCCCTACCGCACGCGCCAAGGGTTTTGTCTGCATCATGCGTCCCGGTATTTCCCCGACGGGATTTCTGGGACAGTCTCAAAGCGGCGGCAGTACCGCGGAGTACAGACAGGTAAAGCTGTCAGACTGGCTTTTCACATACGGGGAGAGCATAGGCAGACAATTGGAGCGCGACACCGTTCCGACTTTCCATGGTCAGATGGTACCGCTCTTCTACGCCCACAACACTGCCGGCGATTTGCTGGTGGCGGAGGGCGCGCAGGTGCAGAAAGTCACGGATCTGAAGTTTCAGGTCATGATCGGCACTGAAGCGGATACGGGCGTGGGGGCCATCGGGCGACGCACTCTGGCCGAAATGCTGGACGAGCGTGATATTCGCCAGATAGGCTGTGGACTGCCCGTTAAGGAGCGGTCCGCATTGGAAGTCCAGCCGCGCGATGGCGTGTACAGGCTGGACGGAAGTCTCGATGGATTGCGCAAATCAATTCATCGACACGCAACCACATTGATCCCTCACGAGGTGTAGCCTCCCGGGGGATCACGAAATGGCGGAGAGAACATCTCCGTCATTTTTTCGCTATGGCATCTCTGCCAGCCTTCCAGTATGGTGCCACATGACAGTCCCCCAGGTTGCAACCCCAGCATCACCCAAACCTCTGCAGGAAATATTTCCAGCGGGCGTGAAGCTGCGCGACCCAGAGGATAATCACGCATTGCGTCAGAGTATTTTCGATTCGGTCAAGCATGAGATGACGCGCGTGTTTCCACAGGAATTCGGCGGCGTCAGGGTGGAGCTGAAGGATGTTGACTACGATGGACCTGACACAGTGTCGAAAAAGGAGCAGGGTAGGGCGCTGATGGAAAATCGTTATCTGGCCCGGCGGTTACGGGGACGGCTGGAGCTTTACGATTCGACTACTGGCGAATTGCTGGATCAAAAGCACATGACATTGGCACGAGTGCCGTACCTGACGGAACGCGGCACGTATATTCATGGCGGGTCCGAGTACGCACCGATCAACCAGCTCCGCTTGGTACCCGGCCCGTATACTCGAATCCAGAACAACGGCATACTGGAAACGCAATTCAACACCAAACCAGGAACAGGCGCTCGGTTTCGTACAGCGCTGGAACCGGAATCCGGGCAGTTTCGATTCCGCGTTAAAAATTCGGACCTCCATTTGTATTCGTTGCTGCGCGAGCTGGGGGTGGACGACAAACGCATCGAGAGTTCCTGGGGCGCGGAAATCCTGCAGGCAAACCGGGCCAAATACGATGCCAGGACGCTCGACAAGGCCTATTTGCAATTTGTGCCCCGCCGGCTGCAGGATCCGGCCGCCGACGCGGAGAAGAAACGGCAGGCGCTGCGGGACGCCTTCGACGCGGCACAGGTGCGGCGTGACGTACTTGGTGTGAATCTGCCGGACGAAC
>CALMFQ010000206.1 GCA_937863215.1 uncultured Pseudomonadota bacterium | reverse complement strand
AGTCGCTCGGCCCAGCCCTCGATGTATTCATCGGCACCGTCACGCTTCTGACGAAACGATAACGGCCGCCCGATTGCCGTCGCATACTGCGTCTTGTCCGCATCCTGGCGCACGCTGACCTTGTCGGCGCGCACCAGCAGGGTTCCCTGGGTCAACACCACATTGCCCTCGAATACCGAAACCTTGTTCAGATCGTCGAGCGACACGCGATCCGCCTCGATCTGCATGGGCTTTTCCCGGTCCGCCTTTTCCGCCAGCGCCGGCAATGCACCCAGAGCCAGGCAGGCAATGGCCAATTTAGCGAGGCCGCGCATTTGGATTGACATAGGTAGCTCTTACTCTGGAATGCAGCCGGATCAGACGCGCATTCTTATCGATATCGAAACCGACTGCAGTGACACGCATAGTGTCATCCTGCAGATCCATCGGCGCCTTGCCGAATGCCTTGCCCTGCTTGGGCCATACTGTCATCGCCGAAGTCTTCAGCGTCAGGCGCGACGAGCCGGGGACCGGCTCGCGCACCATCACCACCTGGCGCGAGAAATACAATTCTTCGGTCTGGTGGTTCATCTGTGCCACTTCGGAACGCACCGTCAATGGCGGCCGCAGCGGCGTAAAATCGTGCATTTCGGCAGTGAACAGCTCGGAAAAATCGGCTGGCGAATAGTGCTTCAGCTTATCGGCAGTGACTGTGTACAAGGGCTTGCCATCGACGCCCGTCTGCACCGCACGGAACCGGTCCATAACGAAATCCGGCACCCCCTTTGCAGCCTTGCGCGCCTCTTCCGGCGAGTAGCGGCTGATCTGGTCGAGCCAGTACGACAAACCGGCCAGCACGATCAACAACGCCAGCGGCAGCAAGCCTGCGGTCTTGCTGTTCACGATGCCTTACTCGAGATAGCGTGCGACCTGGGCATCGAAACTGCCCTGCGCCCGCATGATCAGCTCGCACACCTCGCGTACCGCACCTTCGCCCCCGTTGCGTTCGGTAATATAGTGGCTGTGCTGCTTGACCAGTTCCGGCGCAGCCGGAACGGCAATTGCCAGGCCGGCACGGCGCATCGGTGGCAGATCGACCAGATCGTCGCCCATGAACGCCGCCTGCTCGGTTTGCAGGCCCAGCTGGCCGAGCAATTCGCGAAATGCGGTCAGTTTGTCGGAAACGCCCTGAAACAGCAGCGAAATCCCCAGATTCGCGGCGCGCAACTCCACCAGCCGCGATTTGCGGCCGGTAATGATGGCCAGCTCGACACCGCTGGCATGCAGCATTTTCAGGCCGTGCCCGTCCAGCGTATTGAAAGCCTTGATCTCCTCGCCGCTGTCGGAAAGGTACAGCTTGCCGTCCGTCAGCACGCCATCCACATCAAATACCACCAGCTTGAGCGCCCGGGCCCGATCGAAAACTGCCTGCATTACTTGTCCATTACGATTGAATTGATTGCTGCGGGGTCAGGTCATACTACGCCGGCGCGCAGCAGATCATGCATGCTCAATGCGCCAACCAGTCGATCCTGTTCATCGGTGACCAACAAAGCGAAGACCTGGTGCGTCTGCATCACATGCACCGCCTCCGCCGCCAGTTTATCAGGGTGAATCCGCCGCGGGTTGTGCGACATGACACCGGCAACGCCGGTGGTCCGGATTTCGCAGCCGCGATCCAGTGCCCGGCGCAGGTCGCCATCGGTAAAAATACCGGTGAGCTTACCGTCGGCATCGACCACGGCGGTCATGCCAAGCCGCTTGTCGGTCATTTCCAGCAAGGCATCGCGCAGCAGCGTGTCGGGGCCGACCACCGGCAGCTCCGTACCGGTGTGCATCAAATCCCGCACATGTACCAGCAGTCGCCGCCCCAGGCTACCGCCAGGATGCGTCAGCGCAAAATCGTCCTTGCTGAAGCCACGCGCATCCAGCAGCGCAACGGCCAGCGCGTCGCCCAGCGCCAGTTGTGCGGTAGTGCTGGCAGTGGGGGCCAGATTCAGTGGGCAGGCCTCGCGTGCCACGCCGGAGTCCAGATGGATGTCTGCCTCTTGCGCCAGCGAAGAATCCGCCTTGCCGGTAATGGCGATGAACGGCACGCCGCGCCGTTTGATGCTGGGCACCAGCGCGAGAATCTCGTCGCTCTCGCCGGAATTCGACAAGGCAACCCACACATCGGCACCGGTAACCATCCCCAGGTCGCCATGCGCGGCCTCACCGGGATGCATGAAGAAAGCCGGAGTACCGGTACTGGCAAGGGTCGCGGCGATCTTGCGCCCGATATGGCCGGATTTGCCCATGCCACTGACGACGACGCGGCCGCGACATGCGAGGATCGCTTCGACCGCATGCACAAAATCGCCGTCGAGTCGCTCGGCAACTTCGCTCAGGCCGGCAATTTCGATATCGAGAGTGGTTTTGGCAAGCCGCAGCACGGCTTGCGGATCTGCAGGTAGTCTGGTCATGGCGTGGAAGTATAAAAGGTTATAATCCGGAGGAACACTATTTCCACCCGCCCGGCCGCGAAAGCCTCTCGCGATCTTGCCCGCAGCAGCCTGCGGAGACGCTTTGCGCAGCCAGTCACAACGCGACGGCACTGCATGCAAGGTAATCTTCCTCCTCTTCTGGTCCTGCTGGCTTCGGCAGTTGTTGCCGTGGTCGTCTGCCGGCGTCTGAAACTCCCGGCGCTGCTCGGCTACCTGCTGGTCGGCATCCTGATCGGTCCGCAGGCGCTGGGCTTGATCGACAACAGCAAGGACGCCAACGCCCTGGCCGAATTCGGCGTGGTATTCCTGATGTTCAGCATTGGCCTGGAATTCAGCCTGCCGAAGCTGAAAGTGTTGCGCAAGGCGGTATTCGGGCTGGGCATGGGGCAAGTGCTGGCAACCATCCTGTTTACGCTGCCAACCGCATTGCTCGGCTATCTGAGCTGGCCAGCCAGCATTGCGCTGGGTGGCGCATTGGCGATGTCGTCAACGGCAATCGTATCGACGCTGCTGAACGAGCGCGCCGAGCTGAATACTCCGCATGGCCAGCAAATCATTGGCATTCTGCTGTTTCAGGATCTGGCCGTGGTGCCATTGCTGATCGTGATTCCGGCGCTGGCATCGGGCAATGGCGATGTCTGGCTGCAATTGGTACAGGCAGGTGGCAAAGCAGCAATCGTGCTGGCGATTCTGCTTTATTTCGGCCAGCGACTGCTGCGCCCGTGGCTGCATATGGTGGCGCAGGCGCGCTCCAGCGAGCTGTTTACCATCAACGTTCTGCTGATCTCGCTGTCGATTGCCTATTTCACCGAGCACGCCGGGCTGTCGCTTGCCCTGGGCGCCTTTCTCGCCGGCATGCTGATCTCCGAGACCGAATACCGCTACCAGGTGGAAGACGATATCCGCCCGTTCCGCGACCTACTGCTCGGGCTATTCTTTGTTTCGGTCGGCATGCGCCTCAATTTCCAGCAGCTGCTACCCAACCTGCCGCTACTGCTACTGTTTCTGACCGTGCTGATCCCCGGCAAATTCCTGCTGATCAACACCATCGGCAAGCTCAGCGGCAGCCCGTCGAGCGTCAACTGGCGTACCGCGCTGTCGCTGGCGCAAGCTGGCGAATTCGGCTTTGTGCTGATCGGCGTAGCGGCAGAAAGGCAGCTGTTTCCGCCGGCAGTCGAACAGCCACTGCTCGGCGCCATCCTGTTATCGATGCTGGCGGCACCGTTCCTGATCCAGCACAGCGACCGGCTGATCCGGCGCTTCAACAACGACGAATGGCTGATGGCGGCAGCCAGCATCCATCAGATCGCCGTGCAGTCGATGATGGCCGACAACCACGTCATCGTCTGTGGCTACGGCCGCAGCGGGCAGAGCCTCGGCCGACTGCTGGCGCAAGAGGAAATCTCGTTCTTTGCCCTCGATCTCGACCCGGAACGGGTCAAGGAAGCCGCAACCGCCGGCGACTCGGTAGTATTCGGCGATGCCAGCAAACGCGAGGTCTTGCTTGCCGCCGGCCTGAGCCGTGCGCAGGGCGTGGTGATCAGCTTCAACGACACCGCCACGGCGCTGAAAATCCTCAGCCATGTCAACAGCCTGCGGCCGGAGCTGCCGGTGATCGTGCGCACCTTCGACGACAACGATATCGATAAATTGAAACAGGCGGGCGCGACCGAGGTCGTGGCCGAAGTGCTGGAAGGCAGCCTGATGCTGGCAACGCATGCGATGATGCTGCTCGGCGTGCCGCTGAACCGGGTGCTGCAGCATATCCGGCGGGTACGCGAACAACGTTACGATCTGTTCCGTGGCTTTTTCGTCGGCCTCAGCGACGAAAGCCTGACCATTACCGACAAGCTGCAACCGCGTCTGCACAGCGTTCTGATTGGCGAGGGGGCAGCTGCGGCAGGCAAGACGCTGCAGCAATGCGCTATTGCCGAGCTGGTTACCGTCAAATCGGTCAAGCGGCGCAATATCAAAGGCATCGCACCGGAACCGCAGCTCGAAATCATGGCCGGCGATGTACTGGTCTTGCTCGGGCTGCCGGACGATCTGGCCACTGCCGAATACCGCCTGCTACACGGCTGATCCCGCGCGGCAAGCGACAACGCCGGCCACAAAAAAAGGGTGGCCAAAGCCACCCTGAACACACCACACACAGAGAAAAACCAGTATTACGGCAGCACACGGATCAGAATGGTGTTCTGGCCGTTCAGAGTCCAGCAGTCGGTTGCCTGGACATAGTTGGATACACCACCGCTGCGAATCAGGCCGGACACTGCGATACCATCGTCGATCAGGCGATCCAGGGCGCAGACGAAACGTGCGTCGGACGATGCGGTTGCCGGCGCTGCGCCGATGAACAAGAAGTTATTGCCCTGATTACCGGTAGCGCTGTTACCGTTACCGGCAATACCGATATTGTTCAGCGAAATATTCCAGTTCTGCCCAAAGATGCTGCGCTGATCCGCGGCAGTCAGGATATTGGTCTGATTCACCAGTTGGTTCCAGAACGCCGATTGTTCATTGGCCGAATCGATCACACCGTTGCGGCTGGTCGTGCCGTTGGTCACAGCGGTATTACATTGGGCAATGGTCGAACCCGCTGCCGGACAGCCATCGCCCGGGTAATAGCCATATTTCTCATAAAAGGTATTGGCACCGGCAACAACCTTGTTGTACTGCGCCGCCATGTTCTTGACCTTGGCACTGTCGATCAGGTCCTTGCCCTTGAACGCCATGCCCAGAATCAGGCCAATCACTACCAGTACGATCGCCAGCTCAACCAGGGTAAAACCGCTTTGTTGACGTGTTTTCATCTGCATTCATCCTCTGTTGTTGATTCGTTGAAACGCGATACAGCAATTCCACACGGATAACCAATGCAAGCACCATGCCAGAATATTATTGTTTTCTAATTTCACTAAAAAGTTCAGCCAACCTTTGCCAGCCATAACGGCTGGCAGCTTGGTTTGCCGCCGTAACGCATTCCCGGCAACGCCAAGCCAGCGCAATTGCTGTGCCTGTCTTCGATATCGCACCAGATCCATGTCGTAAATCCGCCAGCACTGTCGAAAACCCGACAGTAATGACGCACGACGGCTATATTGACCGAGAACAGCTCAACCTCTGTGGCACATCGACTTGAAACCACGCATCCTCCAGCTCCTGCAACAAAATCCACAACTGGCCACTCTGGCAATGCTGGCACCGATTCAGGGCGCCTTGCAGGCACCGGATACGCTGACCGGCAAGGCATTGTTTCTGGTACATGTCGGGCTGTTTCTGCTGTGGCAGCCATTGATCAGCACCGAGCGGGTGCTGAACTGGCGCGAAGCGCTGACCGGCCTGGGTTTCGCGGGCATCATGGCCTGGGCAATGAACTGGTGGCTGCTGGCCGGCTGGATGGCCGGGCTGCTCGCATTGTTTGGCGGCCGGCTGCTGGTGGAACGGCGGCGCAATCTGTTCCGGGCAGTGGTACTGCTATACCTGCTCGGGCAAATACTGCTCTGGCTGGGGCCACATATGGCAGATGCCACACCGCCGCCGGAGCTGGCCTTCGGGGTACGCTTCCTGCTGCCGCTGGGAGTACTGCTGGCGGCCTTGCGCCGCGAGCACGCACAACGGCCGGAACAGGAACGATCGCTGGATTTTGTCTACAGTCTGCTGCTGTTTCTGCTGATCGCGTTCATCCTGCTCGGCAGCATCGCCTACAGTCTCGCCCTGCGCACCGATTACTTTGTGGGGCTGATGTACACGGTATTGCTGTCCGGTGCGGCAATTCTCGGCTTCAGCTGGCTATGGCGGCCGCACGCCGGGTTTCGCGGCATCAGCCTGCTGTTTTCCAGCTACCTGCTCAATCTCGGCACGCCGTTCGAAGCCTGGATCAGCCAACTGGCAACCCTGGCCAGAACCGAAACCTCGCCCGATGATTTCCTGCAAATGGCCTGCGAAGAATTAATGCAGCTGCAATGGCTGGCCGGCTGCCGCTGGAGCGGCTCCGAGCGCGGCGGCCAGCTTGGCGTACAGACCCGGCATAGCGCCGATTACTGCTTTCCGCCGCTGAATCTGACGCTGTACAGCAGCGGCACCATCAGCCCCACCCTGCTACTGCACGGCAGGCTGCTGGCGCAGGTGCTGAGCGAATATTACTTGGCCAAACGGCGCGAACAGACCTTGCGCCTCAACACCTATACCCAAGCCATCCACGAAACCGGCGCGCGCCTGACGCACGACATCAAGAATCTGCTGCAGACGCTGCAAACGCTGTGCTCGATTGCCCGCAGCAGCGAACAGGAAGACCCGCAGGCGCTGGCCGAGCTGATGCGCCGCCAGTTGCCGCAAATCGCCCAGCGGCTGGAAGACACGCTGACCAAGCTGCAGGCACCGGCGCAATCGACCACCGAATACGCCCCGGCCAATCTCTGGTTTGCCCAGTTACAACGGCGCTTTGCCAATCTGCAAATCGATTTCCAGGTGAGCAAAATGCGCGATATCGACAGCGTCCCGGTCGACGCATTCGACAGCATCGTCGACAACCTGCTGCAGAACGCGCTGGAGAAACGCAATCGTGAGCCGGACATTCATATCGGGCTGAAGTTGTTCTGGCGCAACGGTATTTGCCTGGAAATCAGCGACAGCGGTAGCCCGGTCGCCGAAACGACGGTACAGAACCTGCTGGCAGCGCCGGTGCAGTCAAAAACCGGCATGGGGGTGGGGTTGTATCAGGCGGCGCAATTGGCACAACAAGCGGATTACCGCCTGAGTCTGGCAGAAAATCAACCCGGGGCGGTACGTTTCTGCATTGCACAAAACAAGCAATAGCAATGGCTAAGGCAGACGCCCCGCTGTCATCAAACGATTGAATACCAGATTACGAGGCACCCATACGGTCAGATCATCGTATGCGCTGTTTGGCAGCTCGGCAGTATTGCGATGATCGACAAAGGTCTGATCGCCGTCGCTATTCTGCGCCTCGTCCGCATCGGCACTGGCAGGTAGTTGCGCACCACTGATCGTCCAGGCTCCGTCGGCGTGATGTCCATGCGAAACCAGAATCGCAACGACCTCATTCGCCTGGCTGATTGGTGTTGGGGGCGTAGCCGTAGCCCAGAGAGTAAGGTCGCCGTTCGTGCCAAATCCAATCGACTTTGCCGCAATTTTCGTCGGGTCGGCAAATACATCCGTCACGCGATAGGTAAAACGGTTTCCCCACGGGTCGGCCTCGCGCAACCCCAACGTGCGCCAGGGCAACACGCCGATACTGTTGGCGCCAGCGCAACCACCAGCCCGCTCAATGCCGGCAGCGACATTGGCCGAAGCCAGCGTCGGATTTGCCGGGCATGGCAATCGACCGTTGGAAACCAGAAAGCCAAAAATCGCCTCACGCGCCTCGTCCATTTGCCGCCGCGCATCCATGATGTTTTTCTGTTCCTGCTGCGCGGTGAGCGGGCCAAGCAAGCCAACCAGCAACAGGCTGACAACAATCAGCACCACCGCCAGCTCAACCAGTGAAAACCCGTTTTTGGCACTACGATTAATCCGGTGCAGGGTCATCATGGCAGCCTCGGCACAGTCGCGAGAACATCGTTGAAGGATACATTAGGCGTCGCCGGGCGGCGCGTAAACAAATTGCTGGCCGGAGTCTGATTTATGTCTTCCAGATAATTGGCCAAAATGGTTTTATCCGCAGCACTCACCCTTACCTGCCCGCCAAGCGCCCCTCCCGAGACGATCACGACCACACGCTTGCCGGCAATTGCCGTTCCGGACTGGTTGTTCACCGTTATCAGACCGCCGCCCGCCACGCAGTTGACGGACTCACTGCTGCAATCGGGTGCAATGGCGTAAAACACAAACTCGCGCCAGCCGTTTTGCTGAAACCAGCTTCCATTATTAACACCATTAAATGGCTCTGCCAACGGCGAGCCCATGGCAGGAATTCGGCCAAACGTGGCACCCGCCACACTCAAACAGCCCCCTGCAACGACCCCCGTCCCAAGGCAATTCTGGTTGCCCAAGGGCGCAGCGCCGGGAAAATAGGAATGGTTGCCATAGTACCCCTCCAGCGCCTGCGCAGTTTCTCCTGCCACTCGCTTGGCCATCACGGCAAGAATTTCATCCCGGCTAACGGTAATCAGCCGATCGTTGACCACATCGCGACCATTGGCTCGTATCGGCCCCATGATGAAGCCATTGCCAGCACTTCCATTGACAAAATTGGCGTTATCCTCCACGTTGCAGCCACTGGTTCCCCAGCAATCCAGGTAATGCGCAGCCGTCAGATAATTTGCTGCCCCGCGAGACTGTTGCAGGCCATCATTGCGCGTAAGCGGCGCTCCCGGAGCAATAATTACCGCCACCGCGCCAGAGCCGCTGGCTGCTGCAGCGGTGTTCAGCATGCTGCTACCATCACTGGCGCGCACGGAAATTTGCCCATATGCAGTATCGGGATTAAGCGGTCCCATCGCCGCGCGAGCTCGATTACGGAAGCGCTCTGAACGCGCGTACCATAACCTTTCCCCCCAGCCGTCACGTAAGTCCGGCAAGCCTAAGGTACGCCAGGGAAGACGTCCGATCAGGTTGGCATTATTCACACAAACATCAGCGTTATTTCCTGGAGTGCCTTCTTTCGGGCTACCAAGGGAATGCGTATCCGGACATGGCAAATCTCCTGGACGGGGACAATTAAAGGCACATCCAGAAGACAGAGCCTGACTAAAGGCATACCCCAGCAATGCCTGTTTCGCCTGCGCCAAGGAGTCGGCGGTTTGTTGCTCGCGCCGGGCGTTACCCATTTTCTGGCTGAACATCGACACCAGCGCGGCAGCCATTGCCGTCATCAGGATAATCAGTCCAACCAGCAGCACGGCACCACGTTGGCGATTTCGCGTTGTCATGATGTTCCGGGAAGAAGGAAAGGATTCATATCGATGCAAACTTCGTTCCAGGCTTACAGCATTCCATGCTCGGCAAACGAAAACACCTGATCCGCCGCAACAATGAAATGATCCAGCACCCGCACATCAATCAATCCCAACGCCTGTTTCAATACTTGCGTCAGATGCTGGTCGGCCTGGCTTGCCTCGGCAATCCCGCTCGGATGATTATGCGCAAACAGTACGGCTGCGGCGTTGTGAAACAGCGCCCGTTTGACGATTTCGCGCGGAAAAACGCTGGTCTGCGCCAGAGTGCCACGGAACAGCTCCTCCGTAGCAAGCAGCCGATTCTGTGTATCGAGAAAAATGGCGGCGAACACCTCGTAGCGCAGCGGTCGTAACTTGAGCTGCAGATAATGGCGCACGGCACCGGGCGAGTTGAAAACATCCCGTTGTTCCAGCTGCTCGCTCAGGGCACGCCTGGCCATTTCGATCACAGCCTGCAACTGCACATACTTTGCCGGCCCCATTCCGGGAACGGCGCAAAATGCCGCCTCATCGGCAGCGATCAACGCATTCAGGCTGCCAAAGGTCGACAACATCTCGCGCGCCAGATCCACAGCACTCTTGCCAACAATCCCGGTGCGTAGAAAAATCGCCAGCAACTCCGCATCCGATAAGGCTTCCGGCCCGCGCGCCATCAGTTTCTCACGCGGCCGCTCCGCCGCAGGCCAGTCTGAAATCGCCATATTCACCTCCCAGAATCATTCTAGCCACGGGCAAGTGCTACGAGAGGATTTTTACATGAATCAGAAGTACAAACGCCCTGCTGATCATTCAGCAGGGCGGTGTAGAGAGGAGTCTGGCGGTGACCTACTTTCCCACGGGCAAT
>CALMFQ010000205.1 GCA_937863215.1 uncultured Pseudomonadota bacterium | reverse complement strand
CGGCTGCGAGAAATGCGACCATCAGGGCTATCGCGGCCGGGTGGCGATCCAGGAGCTGCTGAAAATGGATAGCGAGCTGGACGAGATGATTGCCCGCCGCGCCTCGGTGCGCGAAATTCGCCAGGCCGCACTGCAGCGCGGTTTTCGGCCGCTGGCTGAAGATGCGATCCGGCGCGTGGTCGAGGGCGTCACTTCGCTCGACGAAATCAGCCGGGTGGTCGATCTGACCGACCGTGTGCAGGCGGTGATGTAATGGCGCTGTACGCCTACCGGGCGGTGAACGCTGCCGGCAAGGCCAGCTCCGGCGAAATCGAAGCCGCCAACCCCGGCGATCTGGAGCTGCGCCTGTCGCGCATCGGCCTCGATCTGATCAATTACGACCTGGCATCGCGCGGCAATATCCGTGTTTCCGGTGGCGGCGAGGTCAAGCGGCGTGAATTGATCACCTTCTGTTTTCACCTGGAACAACTGACGCGCGCCGGTGTGCCGCTGCTGGAGGGGCTGGCCGATCTGCGCGACAGTGTCGATCACCCGCGTTTCAAGGAAGTGGTCGCCGACCTGATCGATGGCATCGAAGGCGGCCTGCAGCTGTCGCAGGCTTTGGCCAATCATCCGCGCGTGTTCGACGTGATTTTCGTCAACCTGATCAAGGCCGGCGAATCGACCGGCCGCCTGCCGGATGTGCTGAAGGACTTGATGGAAGGCCTGAAATGGCAGGACGAGCTGGCGTCGCAGTCGAAAAAGGCGGTGATGTATCCGAGCTTTGTGCTGGTGCTGGTAATGGGGGTAGCGGCGGGAATGATTTTTTTCCTGGTGCCGCAGATGGTCGAGCTGTTCGCCGCACTGCAGGTGCCGGTACCGCTGCCGGTGCGGGTGATGCTCGGCATCCGCAGCTTTCTCAAGTCGTTCTGGTATCTGATTCCATTGGTGCCGCTGGGTATCTGGGGCGGCGTCAAGCTGCATTTGCGCACCCATCCGGAATTCGCGGTAACGCTGGACGGCTGGAAACTGAAACTGCCGGGAATCGGGCCGATTCTGCACAAAATCATCCTGGCGCGCTTCGCCAACTATTTCGCGCTGATGTTCTCGGCCGGGATTTCGGTATTGGACGCGTTGAAAATCTGCCAGGGCATCGTCAACAACAAGGTGATCGAGCGCGCGTTGATTCGCGCCCAGCAGCAGATCAGCGAAGGCTCCGGAATCGCCAGCGGCTTCGATGCAGTGCAGATGTTTCCCAAGCTGGTGGTGCGCATGCTCAAGGTCGGTGAAAGCACCGGCCAGCTGGATCAGGCGCTGCAGAACATCTGCTATTTCTACAACCGCGATGTCAAGGAATCGATCGAGAAGCTGCAGGTGATGATCGAGCCGATCCTGACGGTGATACTCGGTACCTTGATGGCATTGATCATGGTTTCGATCCTCGGCCCGATTTTCGACCTGATGACCAAGATACGGTGACACCGGTGCGCGCCAAGAAAATCCTCCTGTTCGTCTGCAATGACCGGCTGCTCGCCTACGGCTGGCGCGGCCGGCAGCTGGCGCTGTTCGGGCGCTATGCTGCCGATGCGCACGGACGCAGCGATTTTGCCGCCCTGGTAGCGGCGCACGCACGCGTGCCGTTCTACCTGCTGCTGGACGTGGTGGAAGAAGATTTCCATACCGAAACCGTGCCGCATGTGCTCGGCAAGGACCACGCAGCACTGCTGCGGCGCAAGCTGCAGCAGCATTTCCGCGGCGGCCATTATGTCAATGCCTGGGTGCAGGGACGCGAAGAGGAGGGCCGGCGCGACGACCGGGTGCTGCTCAGCGGGCTGCTGACCAACGATCTGCTCGACGGCTGGCTGGACATTCTCGACCAGTACCGCGCGCCGCTGGCGACCATCTGCTCGGTCGCGTTACTGTCGGTGAGCATCGTCAAGCGCTTCTACCCGGACAGCGAACACGTGCTGCTGGTGACCGAAGACAGCGACAGCGGCATCCGCCAGAGCTATTTCCGCAACGGCGATCTGAAATTCAGCCGTCTGACCGCGTTGCCGGGCTGCGACGAGGGTGAGCTGGCGCCGAAGATCATGTCCGAAAGCAGCCGTACCCGCCAGTATCTGGCCAGCCTGCGGCTGGTTACGCGCGACGATCCGGTCACCACGCTGGTGCTGTGCCATGCCGCCAAACGCGAGCGTCTGCAGCGCGAATGCCATGGCGGCGACGGGCTGGAATTCCGCTTTCTGGCGCTGGAAGACGTGGCCAGCGCATTCCGTATGGCGCCGCACGCCAACCCCAGCGTTGCCGAACTGATGCTGTCTCTGATCGGCCAGCGCCACTGGCGCAATCATTACGCGCCGGGCAAACGACGGCGCAATTACCGGCTCTGGCTCAGCGGCCGCATGCTGAATGCCGCTGCGGCACTGGTGTTGCTGGCGGGCGCCGGACTGGCCGGCTGGCTGCTGCAGCAGAGCGCCGATATCGATGTCAGCACCGCAGCCCTTGACAGCAAGGTTCTGCAGGCAGAACGCCTGAAGCGCAGCAACGTGTTGCCGGCCAGCGATCTGCCTGCTCCCGCAGTGCTGAAACAGGCTGTCGAGCGTATTGCCGCGGCGCGACAGAATTGGCCGTCGCTACAGCAGCGGCTGGTGCAGTTGAGCGGATTGTTCGACCGTTACCCGCAACTGACTCTGGATACGCTGAGCTGGGGCGTGAGCAACAATGAAGAGCTGCTCAGCGATGGCGCCGACACGGTTGCGCCGAAAGCTCCGGAAGACGGCACCGATGCCGGCACGGCAGCGCCGCCCGAGAAGAAACGCAACGAAATCATTCGTTTGCAGGGGCGGATCAGCCCATTCACCGATAATTACCGTTTTGCCATCGACAGCGTCGAGCGCTTTGGCAAGGATTGGGAACGCCAGGCCGGATTGCCGGTACGGCGCCTGAAAGTACCGCTGTACACGCACCCGGATAAACCGATCGACATGGAACAGTCTACGGGCGCTGCAGACCCGGACAAGCCCGACTACGATCTGCTGCTGGTGCGGCCACTGCTGCCGGGGGGGAAATAAGCATGGATTTCCGCATCCGCCGCGAGGATTTGCCGCTGATCCGGCTGCCGCTGGCACTGTTTGGTGCGGCGCTGCTGCTGGCACTGGCGCTGGTGCTGCTGGCGGTATGGCAGCAGGGCAAGGCCGAGCGGCGACAGCAGCAGGCACAGCAGCGGCTGCAGCAGGTGCAGGCGGAAGCCGTCAGCATGCAGCAGGACCGGCAGGATTACGAACGTTATAGCGGCCCGTTCCGCGAACTGCGCGCACGCGGCATCGTTGGCGACGAGGACCGCTTGCAGTGGGTCGAACTCCTGACCGGCCTCCGCCGCGAGCATCCGCAAATGCAGCTCAAATATCGGCTTGAGCCGCAGCGGCCGGCCGATTTCATTGCCGACGCACCGCAAGGCATGCGCGTGATGGCCAGCCGCATGCATCTATCGTTTCTGGCTGCGCACGAAGGGCAATTGCTGATGCTGCTGCAAACACTCGACAAGGATGCGCGCGGCCTGCATCTGTTGCGCCAGTGCCGCATTCAGCGCAGCAAGCTGGAGCAGGGGCAAACCGATTGGGTGGCGCCGCCGCTGGAGAGCAGATGCGTGATCGAATGGCTCACCGTACGCCAGCTTGCCACTGCGCCGGCCGAAGGTGCGGGCGCCGCGGAGGGGGCGAAATGAAGCAAGTCTGCTATTGCCTGCTGCTGTTGCCCGTTGTCGCCCAGGCGGCTGAGCCGGGGCGCCTGTTCTACACGCCGCAGCAGCGTTTGCAGATCGATGCGCGCCGCTCGCTCGAACAGGCTGCAGCCGAGCCCGGCGCCAGCGAGGTCCGACTGAAAGGCGTCGTGCGGCGCAGCGACGGCAAGACTACGCTCTGGATCAACGGCGCAGCGCCGGAGCGGGGCCGTGCCGGCAGCCAGCCCGGCAGCGCCACGATCGCCTTGCCGGACGGCACGCAGGCGGAAATGCGCGTGGGCGACAAATGGCGAGTGGGAGAAAAGCCGTCGCCAAGCGTGCGCGTTACACGTGGTGTCGAGGCCGGCAGCAAATAACTGGAAATCGGACTTGAGCAGGTGCGGGGGCTGTGATATAAATACGCCTTTTTCCGAATTGGGAGTCGATATCATGGCTCGAGTATGCCAAGTTACCGGTAAAGCGCCGATGGTGGGAAACAACGTCTCCCACGCACAAAACAAGACCAAGCGTCGCTTCTTGCCGAATCTGCAGTACCGCCGCTTCTGGGTTGAAAGTGAAAACCGCTGGGTTCGTCTGCGTGTCAGCAATGCTGGCCTGCGCACCATCGACAAGAACGGCATCGAAGCTGTTCTGTCCGATCTGCGTGCACGCGGCGAAATCTAACTAGACGCTCATCAGAAGAGGCAACACGATCATGCGTGAAAAAATCAAACTGGAATCGACCGCAGGTACCGGTCATTTCTATACCACTACCAAGAACAAGCGCACCATGCCGGAAAAAATGGAGATCAAGAAATTTGATCCGGTAGTACGCAAGCACGTTGCTTACAAAGAAACCAAGCTGAAATAAGCACGCGGTGCACAGAATTATGTGAAAGCCTTTTCCCTGTGGAAAAGGCTTTTGTTTTTGGTGGCGCCGATAGATGCCTGCCAAATAAAAAAGCCGTGATGTCGATCACGGCTTTTTGTTGCGCGGGGAGAGTGTCTAGACACGCTTGTCGTAGCACTCGCGACATACCCACTCGCTGAGCAGATAGCTCTTTACCTGTTTGTAGGTGGAGCGGTTGCGGTAGACGATTTTCTTGCTGCACACGGCGCATTGCGTGTGCTCGCCGGTGGCGGTGCAATTCTGGCCGACCACCTTGTGGATTGCTTTCACATCCAGGCCGTAGTCGTCTGCCAGCTCTTCCACCGAATACTGGAAGTGCGGCGGGCTGGATACCAGCCAGTACTTGCGGCACAGTTCGGCAATTGCCGACTCCTGTGCATTGATTCTCAAACGAATGTCCGCGCCATTCTGCATGTCTTGTTCCTCCGCTTCGATTTCGATTTTTTGTGAGTCCGGGTGCATGTCTGTTTCAGTGAATATCGAGCATATGCTCTATTCTGCGCTGAAAGGCGGGCATTTTCAAGCTATGGTTGACGATAATTTTGCAGTGCAACAGCGATATGCATGCTGCGTTGCAGCAATTAACGCATCACGCTGCCCGCAGCGCATCGACAATGTTCAGGCGCGCCGCCCGCAGCGCCGGCAACGCTCCGCCGACCAGCCCCATCAGCAGTGCGAACAGCAATGCCTGGATGCAGATTCCCGGGGTCAGGGTAAAGCTGAATGCCAGTTCGGAAAAAGTCTGCCAGTTCATGGTCGAAATCGTCAGCAACTGCATGCCGGATGCTGCGGACAATCCCGCCAGCCCGCCGAGCCCGGCCAGCAGCAGCGCTTCGACGACGAACGCCTGCAGAATGCTGCGGCGCTGGAAGCCGAGCGCGCGTAGCGTGCCGATTTCGCCAACGCGGCTTGAAACCGATGCGTACATGGTGATCATCGCGCCGATGATGGCGCCGAGCGAGAAAATCACCGACAGCGCCAGACCCAGATACTTGATGAACTTGGCCATCATTTCCGACTGGTCGGCGTAGAACTGCGTTTCGCGCTTGGTTTCCAGCGTCAGCCGCTGATCGCCGGCGACCTCGTGGCGGAACTGCCCGAAGTGGCTGCTGTCGGCCAGACGGAACGTGATTGCCGAATACACACTGCGACGGAACGCTTGCATCATCTGCTCGCGATCGCCCCAGATCTCGGAATTGAATCCGGTGCGGCCGGCATCGATGATGCCGACGATGTGCCAGTCGCGCTGGCCGAAATGCAGGCTCTGCCCCAGCTCGGCACCGGCAAAGCGCTCTACGATTGAACTGCCGACCACGATTTCGCTGCTGCCGGGGCGAAACAGGCGCCCCGCGCGCAGCCGGATCTGCGGCCGGATTGCCAGCCCGGCGCTATCGCTGCCGCGAATCGCGACATTGGCCGGAATGTTGCCGGCTTTCTTGTGTAACGCCACCAGTACCACCACTTCGCGCGCCAGCGCTTTGCTGCCGTCCGGCAGGTAGGCAACATGGCTACTGGACTCGACGATTCCTGCCTGGCTGCGATCAATCGTGCTCTGCACTTCGGTTTGTGCCGACTGGCGGATGATGCTGACATTGTCCGGGCTGCCGGTCGCGACCATGGTCTGTTTCAGGCCGGCCTCCAGCATCAGCACCGTGGCGAACACGAACACCACCAGCGCCATGCCGCCCGCGGTCAGTGCCGTGGTCAGCTTGCGGGTCAGTAGATTGCGCAGGATGTAGCGGAACGGTAGCTGCATAGGTGTGGCGGTGGTCTATCCTGCAAGCATTCTATAACCGTGTGCGGAGGTTGTGGCGATGGCAACAGGCAGGCGTGGCAAGGGAAAACTGGCTCTGGTACTGGGCGGCGGCGCGCCCAATGCGACCCTGATGGCGGGGGCGCTGGCAGCGTTCGCCGAGCGCAAGGTGGCGTTTGACGTCATCTCGTGTTCCGGCGCCGGTGCGCTGATCGGTCTGCTGTACACGGTACCGAAGCAGGGCGATCCGGTTGCCGCGTTGCAGCATACGCGCAATATGGGGATCGACGACATGCTGTATCGCACGTTTCCGGTCAATTTCAAGGTGTTCAACAAGCCCGGCAGCGGCGCCGATCTGTATCGCCAGCTGCTGGCTGCCAATCCGTTCGTGCAGCAGGTGCTGGCACACAGCAACGACAGCTCGCTGACGCGTCTGGCGGCCGACTGGCTGCAACTGGTGTGGGCGACATTGTGCCCGTCCGAACTCGGTCCGAACAGTCTGGGATTGTGCGCGCATGTGCCGTTCGTCGAGCAGCTGATTGCGTTCGACCGGCTGGCCGGGTTGCAGCCGGAGTTCTACATCAATGCCTACAACCTGACGCAGCGGCGCATGGATATCTTCGACAAGCGGCAGATCAATGCCGAGCATTTCCGTGCCGCACTGGCGTTTCCGTTCATCTACCCGCCGTATCATCTGGGGGGCGACGACTACATCGAAGGTGCGGCAATCGATTGCCTCAACTTCAAGGCGCTGGTCAACGACGACCCGCAGGCGCGCGGCATGCACACCGATATCGATACCATTGTGGTGTTCGACATTCTCGGATCGGAGTATCTGCTGCGCAAGCCGCGCGATCTGTACGATGCCTGGGTGGTGTCGATCATTACGCAGCTGGTGGAAGTGGCGCGCGACGATCTGAAATTGTTCGAATACCAGCACAACCGCGATCCGCAGACCGGCCAGCCGAAGCGCAAATTGCTCAAGGTGCCGCTGATGAGCAGGGTGCCGCACGAACAACTGCCGGATGTGCTCGACTGGTCCAATTCCAATCTGCAGAGCCTGTACCGCATAGGTTACGAGGCGGGGCTGGAATTTTGCCGGCAGCATGCGGTGGATCTCCGACTGGCGTGAAGCATGCAAAAACGGCGGGGAACCCCGCCGTTTTCTTGTTCATGCCTGCTGCAGAGCTTATTTCTTGGTGCAGTAGGTTTCCGGATTGCCATCGCCGAGCACCAGTTCGGCCGGTGCCGTGTACTGGAATACTTTGCCTGGCAGATATTCGCCAACTTGTGCCGCCTTGCCGGCGTCGCTCGGTTTCAGTTGCAGGCCGCTGTCGGATACCGACAGAGTGCCGTCGATGGTTTCGTTTTTCAGTTTCAGGGCAAACTTGCCGGCAGAAAAATTGACGCTGAACTTGTCGCCCACCTTGAATGCAAATTCGCAATCCCAGCTGCCGCCGAGCGCCTGTTCGCCGGGCATGGCGTCCGCCATTGCCGAGGTCGCCGCCATCAACATCAATCCCGCCATCAGTTTTGCTCGCCGCATTGCCCCTCCTAGAGCTGGTTTTCTTCCAGTAAAGATCAAAATTCCGCGAACGCCAAATACCAAACAGGCCATGCCGCCGCGTCAATCTGATGGCCATGATTCTATCAGTATTTTATTAAAATCCAATATTTATATTGGAGTGGATATTCCATTGTTTCTTTGTCGTAATTTCCCCGTTTTCAGTGAAATTGCATAACCATAAACGGCTGTTGGTCGGCAGATGTTGCGTCAGCCGATTGCATGCAAACCGTCAACGACATTGATGCGCGCCGAGCGGATTGCCGGTGCGATAGCCGCGATCAGGCCGACCGCAGCGGCCGCCGCCACCTGCAGCCACAAGGTGTGGGTGGTGACGTGGAACAGCGGGAAGATGTTGTCGAGCACATGGCCAAACCATGCTGTAACCGGGAAGGTAGCCAGAATGCCGATACCGCCGCCGCATGCCGCCAGCAGCAACGATTCCAGCACGATCAGCAGCGCCACTGTCGCCGGGCCGAAGCCGAGCGCCTTGAGCGTGGCGTATTCGCCGGCGCGCTCGCGTGCTGCCATGGCCATGGTGTTGGCCATCACCGCCATGATGATCAGGATCACCACACAGGCAACTGCCTCGATGGCGACGACGATCGCCTCGGTCATCGCCACAAAGCTGAGCTGGAAGGCTTTTTCGGTTTCGGTCAGCGTTTCCGCCAGCGAATTCTTGAATTCCCTGTCGATCGCCTGGGAAATTTCCGCCGCACGGCTGGCGTTGTCGATGCCGAGAATGAACACGCCGGTGTGATTGGCGCGGCCGGGATAAAGCTGCTCGATCCGGTCGTTGAGCAGACTCCAGTGGAAAAACAGCAGATTGGTGTCGGTATTCTTGCGTGCCGCGTCGAAGATTGCGGCGACGACGAACTGGTAATTGCCGGGGTAGATGCTGCCGCGCAGTGGAATCACGTCGCCGATTTTCCAGCCGTAGCGATTGGCCAGCTTGCGGCCGACAACGCAGCTGCGCTTGTCGTGCAGGAATGCCTTGAGCTGGCGCTCGTCGAAACGGTATTCCGGATACAGCGGCAGATAGGTGGCGGCATCGATGGCGAATTGCGGGAAAAAGTTTTTCTCGTCGATGTAGATGCCGCCGAACCAGTTGGCGTAGCTGACTTCGGTCACGCCCTCGATCTGCCGCAGCTTGTATTTGTAGCCGATCGGCAGCGGGAAGGTGAGCGAGATGGCATTGCGTGTGACCAGCCGCGAGTCGGACGCGGCATCGACGCCGCCGTACCATGCCGACACCACGGTGCGCAGCAGGCCGAACGCGAGAATGGCGATGACGATGCCGAGCACGGTAAGAAACGCGCGCAGCCGGTGCCGGAAGGCATTCTGCAGCGCCATGCGCACGAAAAACAGCGGCATCGCCGGTCAGCCCCGATGCAGGGCTGCCGGCGCCGTATCCAGCAGCTCGCCTTTTTCCAGATGCCGTAGCAGGTGTGCGCGTTCGGCGGCACGGCTGTCGTGCGTGACCATGATGATGGTCTTGCCCAGATCGCTGTTCAGGCGATCGAGCAGATCGAGAATTTCGCTGGCAGCCTTGCGATCCAGGTCGCCGGTCGGCTCGTCGGCGACGATCAGCTGCGGGTCGGTGACGATTGCGCGCGCAATCGCCACGCGCTGCTGCTGGCCGCCGGACAGCTCGTTCGGCCGGTGGCTCATGCGGTCGGTGAGGCCGACCATTGCCAGCGCGGCTTCGGCATGCTGGCGCCGCTGGCGTGCCGACAGGCGCGTCAGTAGCAGCGGTAGCTCGACGTTCTCCAGTGCGTTCAGCACCGGCATCAGATTGTAGAACTGGAAAATGAATCCAATGTGCGCGGCGCGCCAGCCGGCCAGTTCGGTCTCGCTGAGTTGCGCAATATCGATGCCGCCGACCAGGATTTGTCCGGAGCTGGGCTGATCGATGCCGGCGATCAGGTTCAGCAATGTCGATTTACCCGAGCCGGATGGCCCCATCAGGCCGAGAAAGTCGCCGCTCTCGATATCGAAGCTGATATCGGTCAATACCGGCACTGCCTGTCCGCCGCGGTAGTAGGTCTTGGCGACCTTGCGCAGGCTGACGGCGATACTCATTTTTCTGCCTCGCGCGCACTGGCGCCGTCTTTCAATCCGGTTGACGGATGCATCACCACCCGTTCGCCGAGCTTGAGGCCGGAGCGGATTTCCAGATAATCGCCCAGCCTGGTGCCGGTCAGCACCTTGCGGCGCTGCAGTTTGCCATCGGCCAGCACCCATGCCTGCGTCGGCGGCGAGCCGGCCAGCGCTGCCGGATTCAGTGCCAGA
>CALMFQ010000204.1 GCA_937863215.1 uncultured Pseudomonadota bacterium | reverse complement strand
GAGTGCAACCGAGCTTGGCAAGCAAAGCTTGCCTAGCGAATTGCCTGCCTTTGGTACGCAGCAATTCGCCCGCGCAGCCAATAAATCAGCGCTTCCCTCATTCGCAGGAGGATGTCATGGAAAACCAACTGGAGCACTACGTCGAGCAACTGTGTTCAACCCCGATACCCGAGCATTACAGTTGCGATATCAACAGCTCTTCGGTGCGCAGCGTCAAGGCACCGATTCCGGCGGCGTTGAATCGCGAGCTGCAGGCGCTGGGCGCGGTGTTCGGCCGCGATCCGATGTGTCTGGCCGGCGATCTGCTCGGCATCGCGATACAGGAAACCGTCGCCCATCTGCCAGCGCACCTGCGGGCACGGCTGGATGAAACCAAGAGCAACGCCGAGCAGGCGCGTCAGGCGGCGCTGCGCGATCTCGACTGGTGCGAGACCGGCGGCACCTGAGCCCGGTGGAACAGGCATCAGCGCAATGTGGCCGCCAATGCCAGCAACGCATCCAGTTGCTGGGCGATCAGCTGCTTGATCCTGTCGTCCTGTAACTGGCCGTTTGCGTCGAAACTGTCGGAAAAGGCGTTGCTGAATACTTCCGGCTTGTTGACGAAACGCAAGTCGAGAAATACGCCCACCTGACGTAAATGGTATTGCGCGCGCGACGTGCCCATACCGCCGCCGGCCCCCACGATGGCTGCCGGCTTGCCGCTCAGCAGCCGGTTATCCGGCTCGCGCGAGGCCCAGTCGAGTGCATTTTTCAGCGCCGGCGCAAGCGAATAATTGTATTCGGGACAGGCGAACAGCAGCGCATCGGCCAGCTCCAGCTGCGTCAGCAGGCGGATGACCGGCGCCGGTTTGTCGGCGATGTCGGCGTTGTAGAACGGCATGTCGGCCAGATCGGCGATATCGATTGTCATGCCTTGCGGTGCGTGCTGCTGCGCGTGGCGCAACAGGCCTATGTTGCGCGATGCGCGGCGCAGGCTGCCGCAGATTCCCAGTACTTTCAATTCAGGCATTTCCATTCTCCAGACAAAGCCATCGGGATGAGGCTGCAAGCTTCAGCATATGCCATCAGACACGCACCGATGGCCAATTCTGCCGCACCGACTGCGCCAGATGTTGGCCCCATAGCCGGTAAAACCCGGCGCCGGGGTGAAAACCGTCGCTGGCAACCAGCGCCTCGCCCTGCGGCGGCAATGCCACCGACTCCAGGCGGCAGCCGGCCTGCGTGGCAGCGAATCCGGCCAGCACACGGTTATAGCGCCGCGCCTGCACCCCCAGATACCAGCGCAACGGCTGCGGCAAGGCGGGAAACCGATGCATCGGCGGCAATTCCGACAGCAGCACCAGACCAGCAGCGTATTCGCGCTGCAACAATTGCACCAGCTCCATCTTGGAGCGCAGCCAGCTGGCGGGTGCCCGGTTAGCGGTCACATCGTTGACGCCCAGCGAGATCACCACCACGTCGAATGGCTCGCGCGCTGCGCTGCGCATATGCTGCAGCGTTTCCGGCGTGGTCGATCCGGTCCGGGCCAGTAATTTCCACTGCACGCGGAAATCGCCGTGCAGCGCCGCCACCAATTGCCCCGACAATGCTTCGGCCTGCGTTGCCGCCCCCACTCCGGCAGCAGCCGAATCGCCCAGAATCAGCAGACGCAACGGCGGGCCGTTGCCGCTTTCACCCTGCCGGGCTCCCGGCGGCTCCGGCAGTTTCGGCGTTACACGGCGGACGTATTTGCCCTGCAACAGCAGCAGCGGACCGAGAGCAAGGGTGGCGAGCAGGTGGCGCATGGTGTTTTTTCCGGATTGCGGTCTGGAGCGGCAAGCATATGCGTTCGTAGCGTGCAGGCAAAGCCCCCGCCAATGCCGGCACCGGCGCTATCGGGCCGATGGCGCGGCCGTATTCAGCCGGCACTGCGCAGCACATCCGCCAGCCCGGAATTGCGCGCCGGGGCATCTTCGACCGCCAGCCGCAGCACATTGGCCGGGCCCCAGATTTCTGCCTGGCGTTTGGCGCGGGTGATGCCGGTGTAGATCAGATTGCGCGTCAGCAATGGCGTTTTGTTGTCGGGCAGCAGCAGCGCCACGGTATCGAATTCCGAACCCTGGCTTTTATGCACCGTCATCGCGTAAGCGGTGGCATGGCGCGGCAAGCGGCCGGGGTTGAACCAGCGGATGCTGCCGCCTTCGGCTTCGAATGCCACCTGCAGCCGGCCGGCGCGTTGTAGCGCAATACCGATGTCGCCGTTGAACAGCTGCAGTGCATAGTCGTTTTCCGCCACCATCACCGGCCGGCCGGCGTACCACGGCGAGCGCGGATTGAGCCAGCCGCGTTGCGCCCAGCGTTGTTCGATTGCCGCGTTGAGCCAGTTGACGCCGCCGTCGCCTTCGCGCTGCGCCGCCAGCAGGCGAAAGCGGCCGAAAGCGGCGAATGCGGCAACCGCATCGCCGGCACGGATCGCCTGCCAGTAAGCGCCGAACCCCTGCTCCACCCGCTGCAGCAGCGCTGCGCGGTAGTGCGCCAGTGGCGCATCGTGCAGCGCGATATCGCTGAAATTGCCGCTGCGGCACAACATCAGCGCCGCCACGCCGTCGCCGGCATTGGCCAGCCGCGCCAGTTCGCCGATGCCGCTGTTGGCATCGAAACGATAACTGTGCTGCAGCAGCATGATGGCGTTGCCGATGGCCGGCGGCTGTGGCGCCAGCGGCAATTCGACCCCGGCAGCGGCCTGCAGCTGCGCGGCAAACGCCGCCGAATAGCCGCGCAGCGCACACAGCTGGCCGAACACCGCGCCGGCTTCGACCGAATCGAGCTGATCCTTGTCGCCGAGCAGGATCAGCCGCGCGTGCGGCGGCAATGCGTCGGTCAGCTTGGCCATCAGCGCCAGATCGATCATCGAGGCTTCGTCCACCACCAGCACGTCGAGCGCCAGCGGGTTGCCGGCGTGATGGCGGAAACGCGGCGAATCCGCCAGGCTGCCGAGCAGCCGGTGCAGCGTGCTGGCGCTTTCCGGGATACCGGCAGCGATGTCGTCGGCCAGCGCCAGCCCCGGCTTGGCCTTGCGGATCGATTCGCTCATGCGTGCGGCCGCCTTGCCGGTCGGCGCCGCCAGCCGGATCACCAGCAGGCCGTCGGCCATCTGCTGCAACGCAGCCAGCAGCTTGACCACGGTGGTGGTCTTGCCGGTGCCGGGGCCGCCGGAAATCACGCACAGCCGCTGCAATACCGCGCTGGCAGCGGCGGCTTTCTGCCAGTCCGGCTGTTGTTTGCCGCTGGCGAACAAGCCGTCGAGCAAGCCACGCAACCGGGCTGGATCGCCCGCCTCAAGCGGTGCCGTGGCCAGCGCCAGCAGCCGCTTGGCGAGCTGTTGTTCGTACAGCCAGTAACGCGTCAGGTACAGCCGGCCGGCGCTATCGAGCGTCAGCGGCTTGAATTGGCCCGGCGCGCCAACCGCTGGATGCGCCTGCAAGGCTTTCAACCAGGCAGCGAGCTTCGGCAACGGCTCGTCGCCATGCCGCTTGCCGGCCAGCGGATTCAGGTCGAGACAGACATGCCCCTCGCCCAGCGCGGCGCACAACAATTGCAGCGCCTGTTGCAGCGGCACTGGCAGCTCGCCGTGCAGACGACCGAGCACGCGCCCGAGTTCACTGCCTAGCGGGGTGATGGATTCCGGGCTCCGGTTCAAGCTCTGCCTCCCAGAATCTGCGCCACAAATGCCTCGATCAACGCCAGCGGCGGCCGGTCGAAAAATACGCCGGTGTCGCCGCTTTCGTCGGCCATGCCGCGCAGGAACAGGTAATACACGCCGCCGAAATGGCTGGCGTAGGCGTAACCGGGCAGCCGCGCCTGCAGGTGCAGATGCAGCGCGACGCTGTAGATCAGGTATTGCAGGTAATAGTGGCTGTGCGCCACCGCCTGCGTCAGCTGTGGCGGGCCGTAGTCGGCAGCGCGGTCGCCGAGGCGGTTGGTTTTGTAATCGACAATGTAATAACGGCCATCGACTTCGAACACCAGATCGATGAAACCGCGCAGATAACCCTGCAGGCTGTCGAAGCTCAGCAGCTTGCTGGCGGCGACGAAAGCCGGATCGACGCCGTACTGCGGCGCTTCGAGCAATTTCTGCACCGCCGCCACCGACAAGCCCTGTAGCGGAAAGGTGAACTCCATTTCCGCCAGCCGCTGTTGCGCCGTGGCACGCGCCAGCATCAGATTCCGCCGGTCGAGCCGGGTGGCCACGCTGTGGCGGGCGAATTGCTCCACCACCGGCTGCCAGTGCGGCTGCAGGCCGGCTGCGGCCAGTTCGCGTTCGACCAGCGCCGGCAGATCGTCCGGGCGATCCCAGTTCCAGTGTTCCAGCACCGCGTGGATGGTAGTGCCGGCCACCGCTGCCGGCACTTCGCCGAGCGGGAAGTTGAACAGGCTCGGCTCGCGGCTGGGCGCGGTGGCTGCGGGCTCGGGCAGCGCGACGGCGTCGTGGTCCGGCGCTTCCAGCTGCTCGCTCGGCAACGGCTGCAGGGTTTCGCGCGTCAAACCGGAGAAGCTCGCCACGCGCCAGCCCCATTGCAGCGGCGGGCGGCCGAA
>CALMFQ010000203.1 GCA_937863215.1 uncultured Pseudomonadota bacterium | reverse complement strand
AGCGACTCGGTCAGAAAGAATAATACAAGGTCGGACTTCAGTCCGACGCGGTGCCGAACGCAAGCGACTGCGTCGGACTGAAGTCCGACCTACAGCCTTGTTTTCGCGGTAGCGGGTTGAGCCATCCCTTACGGTAAATAGCTATGGATATCGAACTGCAAACCCTGGCGGCGCGCCTGCTGGCGCATCGTTATATCAGCCGCGACGACAAGCTGGCGCGGCGGGCGCTGACCGACGAAGTGTTCCGCAATGCGCTCGATGAGCGGTTGGCTTCGGTCGGGCTGGTGCTGCTGGAAAACCCCTATTCGGCTTACATCGCCGCCGGTATCAAGGCCGATGTCGAAGAGGCGGTGTTCGGTGCCGGCGATGCGTGGCTGTCGAACAATATCGGCCTGCCGCGCGACGGCATTGCACTGCTGATCGTCGTCTGGGCGCTGATCATCCTGCCCAAGCGCGAACGGCAGATTGCCCGGCGCGAGAAGGAAGCGGCGCAACAGAGCGACATGTTCGCCGAAGCCAAGCCGCTGCCGGTCGGTGACGAAGTTTCGGCCGGCATTCCCGAATCGGCGCTGTATGCCGATTTCGGCGAACAGCTCGGCGGCCGCATGCGTTTCACCACCAATCTCGGCATGCTGTCGAAACAGGGTTTCATCGTGCGCCGCAACAAGGTGATTTACGAAGGCCCGATGCTGGATCTGCTGCTAGACTATGCCAAACTCGCGCCGCGCATCATCGAAGGCGCGCTCGGCGATGTGTTGCGCCAGTTGCGCGACCGTCCGGCCCAACCGCAATTGATCTGACCGAACCATGCCCCTGTTGCGCAATCTGACCCTGGCCGCCGTTACCGTTGCTCTTGCCGGTTGCGGCTTTCACCTGCGCGGCAGCGGCGAAAGCAGCCAGCTGCCGTTCCGTGCCATGTATGTCGAAGGCGGCAGCCCGGTGGTCGAGCCGCTGAAACGCTACGTGCGCCTCAGCCCCGGCACTCGCCTGACCGACGCACCGGCCGAGGCGGAGGCAGTGATCGCCATCGAATCCGATAGTTCGGAGAAAGTCATCCGTTCGCTCAGCGCCAGCGGCAAGGTGCTGGAATACGAACTGCGCCACAGCATCAGCTACCGCCTGCGCGGCCCCGGTGGAGCCACGCTGCTGCCGAGCGCCGATATCCAGTCGAAGCGCTATCTCACCTATCACGATTCCGAGCTGTACGGCAAAGGTGCCGAAGAGGAGTTGCTGATCAAGGACATGCGCAACGATCTGGCGCAGCAGATCGTGCGCCGCATCGCCCTGTTCAAGCCGACCGCCAAGCAGCAGTCGAGCCAGCTGCCGAACCCCTGACATGCAGGCGCGCCTCGACAACTTGCCGCAGTTGCTGCAGAAAAATCTCGCTGCGCTGTACGTGGTGCACGGCGATGAGCCGCTGCTGGCGCTGGAAGCCGCCGACAGCATCCGCGCCGCGGCACGCAAGGCCGGTTTCGGCGAACGCGAAGTGCTGACGGTCGAGCCGGGATTCTCCTGGTCGCAACTGAACATGGCCGGCGCCAGCCTGAGCCTGTTCGCCGAGAAAAGACTGCTGGAACTGCGCATCCCGTCCGGCAAGCCCGGCGTCGAAGGTGCGCAGGCGCTGCAGGACTATTGTGCCAACCTGTCGCCGGATACGCTGACGCTGATCACGCTGCCGAAGCTCGACAAGACGGCGCAGAATTCCAAATGGTTTCAGGCGCTGGAGCATGCCGGTGTGACGCTGGCCGCATATCCGGTCGAGCGCCAGCAATTGCCGCAATGGATTGCCGGCCGCCTGGCGCTGCAAGGCCAGCAGGCCGACCGCGAGACGCTGCAGTTCCTCACCGACAAGGTCGAGGGTAATCTGCTTGCCGCACATCAGGAAATCCAGAAGCTCGGCCTGCTGTTTCCGCCCGGCCCATTGGCATTCGACGACGTGCAGCAGGCGGTGCTGGATGTGTCGCGTTACGACGTGTTCAAGCTCGGCAGCGCCATCCTGTCCGGCGACCCGGCGCGGGTTACGCGCGTGATCGACGGCCTGCAAGCCGAAGGCGAAGCGGCGGTGCTGGTGTTGTGGGCGATTAGCGAAGAAGTGCGCTACCTGCTGAAAATGGCCGAAGGCCTGCAGCGCAACGTTGCCGGCGCGCAATTGCTGCGCGATCTGCGTGTCTGGGGCGAGCGGCAGAAACTGCTGGAACCGGCAGCGCGGCGCCAGAGTCTGCCGAAACTGCGTGCCGCATTGCAGGAGTGCGCGCGGCTGGACCGCATGAGCAAAGGGCTGGAGCCGGGCGACGTGTTCGACGACATGCTCAAGCTGGCATTGTCGCTGTGCCGCGGCACACAAGGATTCTGGGGCCAGGGGAGCGTCGCATGAGCCATTTCCAGGCGGTGATTTTCGACATGGATGGCCTGATGCTCGACACCGAGCGCATCGCGCTGGCGTGCTGGGATCGGGCGGCGCGTATCCACGGCTACGAACTCGATCCGGCCATCGGCCTTGGCATGGTCGGCCTGAATACCCGCGATTGCGTCCGCTGGGTGAAACAGGTGCTGGGCGACGATTTTCCGATGGAGGCGATCAACGTCACTTCGCGCGAGCTGTACCACGCCGAGCTGGACCGCGCTATGCCGGTCAAACCCGGCCTGCTGCGACTGCTGAACTGGCTGCAGGCGGAGCGGATTCCACTGGCGGTGGCCACCTCCACGCGCCACGAATGGGCGCTGAAAAAGCTCAACCGGGCCGGCATTATCGATTTCTTTCACGGCATGGTGTGCGGCGATCAGGTCAGCCAGGGCAAGCCGCATCCGGAGATTTTCCTTACCGCCGCCGGGCGCATCGGCGTGGTGCCGGCGCAATGCGTGGTGCTGGAGGATTCCGACCCCGGCGTGCGCGGCGCAACTGCTGCCGGCATGCGCGTGATCCAGGTGCCGGACGTCAAACCGCCGTCGGAAGAAGTGCGCGGTTTCGGCCACCCGATTGTCGCCTCGTTGCGCGATGCACAGGCGCAATTGCAGGCGTGGCGCCTGCCGCGATGAAGTCCGCACACAGGCTGGCAATTGCGGCGGCCGTGCTGATCGGCGGCTGGTGGGCCGCTAACTACGGGCTGGCGCTGTATCACGACCCGGCGCGCAGCAATCCGGACAAATCCATCGTGCTGCTGACCACCAGCTGGTGCCCGTATTGCAGCGTGCTGCGCAATTCGCTGCAGCAGTCGGGCGTACCGTTCCGCGAGCTGGATATCGAAACCAGCCAGCAGGGCCGCTGGGCGTTCCGTGCTTCCGGCGCCCACGGCATTCCGGTCACGCTGATCGGTCAGCGTTACGTCTCCGGCGGCCTCGGGCCGCAGCTGCAAGCGATCCGCGCTGCCGGCTACCCGCTGGCGCTTGCGGTTCCCGACTCCGTCAGACAGCGGCTGCAGCCACGCCGGCAGTAAGCGACCAGGGGCGCAATCGCCCCTTTTTGCCGGCTATTTTCCGTCGTGCGCGCGGATTTTGGTCGCCGGGCTGCAAGCCTCGCCGGGACTGGTTTGCAGCCCGGCCTGCCAGCGGCTGCCACAGCCGCTGCTGGCGGCTCTTGCCGACTCAGCTTTCCATTCGTGCCAGCGTATCCTGGCGGTAAAACTGCACCAGCAGCGCGTACAGCGCCGGCCATTCATCGCGCACCAGCCACGGCAGATCGAAGAAATATTCACTCAATACCGCAAAGAATTCTGCCGGATTCTGCGCGCCATAGGCGTTGATCGGCGAGTATTCGCCGCCATCCACGCGGCGGCAGAAGTCCAGGTAGGCGCGCTTGAATTCCAGCGTCCAGGCATCCTGCGACATGCCGTCGTGTAGCGGCGGAAAGCCGTTGGCGTTGCCGTTCTTCATGTCCAGTTTGTGCGCCATTTCGTGGATCACCACGTTATAACCGCCGCCGCGCAGCGATTGCGCCACGTCCGGCCATGCCAGCAGCACCGGCCCGTCGCCACACGCCTCGCCCGCCAGCCATTGCTGCTGCTCGTGCGCCAGACCGTTGTGATCGGTATAACGCGCACTGCGGCGAAAACTGCTCGGATACACCACCACGCTTTGCCAGTCGCCATAGCTGTCGATGCCCAGATTGAGGATCGGCAGACACGCCTGCGCCGCAATCGCCAGCTTCTGATACGGCGTCAGCTGGTAGTCATCGACACCGAAAATCGACTTGTCGTAGAGAAACCAGATCACCAGCTCACGCAGCCGCTCTTGCTCATCCGCCGACAGCCCGGCGAATATCGGCTGCGCCAGCAGATGCCGCCACTCCGCCTGCGGCATCTTGAATTCGCGTAACTGCTTGTCACGCCGCCGCTGGCACAGGAAGTTGAACATGCGGGAAAGGACTGGGTGGATATGCCATGCAGATTGGGATGGCGGAGGCGATTGCAAGGGCCGCAAGCCAGGCATGCCCTGCAGACCGCTCTGCCATTGCCTCCCAGCCCGGCCTGCAGACCAATACCAGAGCGGCTTGCAGAGGCACTGCCGCGAAAATAAGCGGCCCTTGTAGATACTGTTATCCCCGTCAAGCCGCATGCAATGCCGGATTGAACGGCTG
>CALMFQ010000202.1 GCA_937863215.1 uncultured Pseudomonadota bacterium | reverse complement strand
CAGTCCGCGTTTCAGCGCCAGCCGCCGGCCGAGCAGCAACGACAATGCCGCCAGCAACGCCGGCAACAGCACCGGCACGATCAACAGATGCGGGCTCAGCATGTATCGTCCCCATCGCGGTCGAGCCGGTCGTCGTTGTGCTGGTGCCGCTGACGCAATGCCAACGCCAGCAGCAGCGCGGTCATCGCCAGGCCGATGACGATTGCAGTCAGCACCAGCGCCGGCGGCAAGGGATCGGCATACTGCGCGATGCCGTTGCGCAGGATCGGCGTCATGCCGCTGCGCAGCCCGCCCATGGCGAAAATGAACAGATTCACCGCATACGACAGCAGGGTCAGCCCCAGCACCAGATCGAAACTGCGCCGCTGCAGCAGCAGATACAGGCCGCAACTGGTGACCACGCCGACGCAGATGGCAAACAGCAAAGCGGTCATGACTGTGGCTCCGCGTACAGCGCCAGCTTGCTGAACATCGCCCAGCCGGCCCCCACTACCAGCAGGTAGACCGCCAGATCGAACAATGCGGCGCTCGCCCATTCCAGCTCACCGAGCAGCGGCACAGACAGATGGCCGTGTGCGCTGCTGAGGAATTCCGCCGCGAACCACCAGGCACCGCAGCCGGTCAGCAGCGCCAGCAACAGGCCGCAGGCCATCCAGCGCGGCGGTTGCAACCGTGGCTGGCGTATGCCGGCAAGCGCCGGCAGTGCCAGTGCGACGACGCTGACCAGCCCGGCAACGAAACCGCCACCGGGTTGCTGATGGCCGCGCAGGAACAGGTACGCCGCGGTCAGCAAGGCAAACGGCAGCAGCCAGCGCAGGCCGAGCAACATGATGGTTGGCGGCTCAATCTCGGAAAGCGGATGTTTGACGCCAGAATCCTGCAGCAGCTTGATCAGCAGCAGCCCGGCCAGCCCGAGCACGGTGATTTCGCCAAACGTGTCGTAACCACGGAAATCCACCAGGATCACGTTCACCACGTTGGCGCCGCCGCCGAGCGATAGGCTGTGCTGCAGGTAATAGCCGGACAGGGTTTCGACCGGATGGGTCAGCACGAAATACAGCAGCGCGCTCACCCCCGCTCCGCCGAGCGAGGCCAGCAGCAGGTTGCGGCCACGGGTGACGACACCACTGCGCGGCTCGCTGGCCGGCGCCGGCAGATGGCGCAATGCCAGCAACAGCAGCAAGGTGGCAACCACTTCCACGGCAATCTGTGTCAATGCCAGATCCGGCGACGAAAACAACACGAACGCCAGCGCCGTCACCAGCCCGACCACGCCGGCGGCAATCACCGCCAGCAGCCGCTGCCGGCGCCACAGCACGGTCAAAAGCGCGCCGCAGCCCATCAGCAGTCCGCCGACCGCGACCAGCGGTGTCTGCGCATCGAGTTGCGGATGCGGCCAATCCAGCGCGATGCCATGCTGCAGCCACGGCGCCAGTCCGGCCAGCAGTACGCATACCAGCCACAGCAGCAGCCCGCGCTGCAGGCGGTTGGTGTGCCACGATTGGGTGAAGCTGCGCGCCAGACCGATTGCCAACGCCAGCAGTGCATCGAAGGCACGCTGGCCAGCGTCAGCCGGAACGAGCCGCAAGGGCCGTCCGAACGGCTCGCGCCAGCGATACAGGGCGATGCCCAGCAGCATGGCGCCGATACTCATCGCCAGCGGCAGGTTGAAGCCGTGCCACAGCGCCAGGCTGTAATGCGGCAACTGCGGCCCGACCACACTGCCAGCGGCGACGCGCAACAGCTCAGCGACAAACCAGCCGGGCGCGATGCCGACCGCCAGGCACAGCAGCACCAGCAGTTCGATCGGGATGCGCATCCAGCGCGGCGGTTCGCTTGGACTATCCGCAAAGGTTGCAGGTGCCGGCCGCAGAAACACGCCATGCGCGAAGCGCAGCGAATAGGCCACGCTGAATGCCGTCGCCAGCCATGCCAGCAGCGGCAGCAGCCAGATCGCGCCGAGCGGCGCGGCTTGCAGCAGTTGGCCGTAGAACATTTCTTTCGACAGGAAGCCGTTCAGCAGCGGCACACCGGCCATCGCCGCCGCGGCGACGCAGCCCAGCAGCGCGGTATAAGGCATGTAGCGCGCCAGCCCGCCGAGCCGGCGCAGATCGCGGGTACCGGTTTCGTGATCGATGATGCCGGCGGTCATGAACAGCCCGGCCTTGAAGGTGGCGTGATTGATCAGGTGAAACAGCGCTGCCACCGCTGACGCTGGCGTGCCGATGCCGAGCAGCAGCGTGATCAGGCCGAGATGGCTGATGGTCGAATACGCCAGCAGGCCTTTCAGATCGTCCTGATAATTGGCCAGGTAGGCGCCGAGCAACAACGTTACCAGCCCGACCGGCGCCACCATCGCAAACCACAGATCGGTGCCGGCCAGCGCCGGAAACAGCCGCGCCAGCAGGAATACGCCCGCCTTGACCATGGTGGCCGAGTGCAGATACGCCGACACCGGCGTCGGCGCCGCCATCGCCTTGGGCAGCCAGAAATGCAGCGGGAACTGTGCCGACTTGGCGAACGCGCCGAGCAGCACCAGCGCCAGCAGCAAGGGATAACGTGGGTCGGCGATGATAATATCGCGCGCCGCCAGCACGCTGCCGATGCTGAAACTGCCGGCGATTTCGCCCAGCAGCAGAAACCCCGCCAGCAGGCACAGACCGCCGCCACCGGTCACCGCCAGCGCCATGCGCGCACCGCGCCGCGATTCAGCGCGTTCGCCCCAGTAGCCGATCAACAGGAACGAACTGATGCTGGTCAGCTCCCAGAACACCAGCAGCAACAGCAGATTGTCCGCCAGCGCCACGCCCAGCATCGCCCCCATGAACAGCAGCAAGGCGGTAAAAAAACGCCGTGTCGAATGTTCATCCGACAGGTAGTAATAGCCATAAAGCACCACCAGCAGGCCGATGCCATAAATCAGCAACACGAACAGCGCCGCCAGTCCATCCAGATGCAGATCGAAATCCAGCCCCGCTGCCGGCAACCATGGCAGATGCAACGCCGCCGCTTCGCCCGCCGCCAGATGCGGCCAGACCGCGGCCAGCAGCGCAAGACCGACGATCGGTGCAGTCGCGGCCAGCCAGGCCGGCCAGCGACGGCCGCCTAGCGGCAGCAGCATCAACAGCAAGGCGGCGAAAAATGGCAGGGACAACAGCAACAACAGGAGC
>CALMFQ010000201.1 GCA_937863215.1 uncultured Pseudomonadota bacterium | reverse complement strand
TGGCGCCCATGGCGAATGCCAGCAGTTTGATATTGCGTGTGTTGATGCCCATCGCGGCAGCGGCGATTTCATCTTCGCGAATCGCTACCCAGGCGCGGCCGATGCGTGAATGCTGCAGCCGCACCGAGATCAGCATGATCAGCAGCGCCAGCGCCAGGAACAGGTAGTAATACAGATACAGACCGGGGACATCGATGCCGAACAGGTTGATCGGCTGCGACAGCGGCTGGCCGAACACTGTCACCGGCGCGATCATGCTGATGCCTTTCGGGCCGTTGGTGATGTTGACCGGGTTATCCAGGTTGTTGAGAAACAGGCGGATGATTTCGCCAAAGCCGAGCGTAACGATGGCCAGATAGTCGCCGCGCAGCCGTAGCGTCGGCGCACCCAGCAGTACGCCGAAAATGCACGCCAGCAACGCGCCCAGCGGCAATACCACCCACAGCGACGGATGCGCCATCCAGGCCGGCAATAGCGCTGCCAGATGCGGCGAATTCAACAGCGCGTAGACGTAGGCACCGACGGCGTAAAACGCGATGTAGCCGAGATCGAGCAGGCCGGCGTAGCCGACGACGATGTTCAGCCCCAGCGCCAGCATCACATACAGCAGCGCGAAGTCCAGCGTGCGCACCCAGGCATTGCCGAAATGGCTGCCGACCACGAACGGCGCCACTGCCAGCACGATGGCGATGACAGCGACGGCGGCGAAAGTCTTATGGTTCGGTTTCATGCGCGCTCCGCCATTTTTTCGCCCAGCAGGCCGGATGGCCGGAACACCAGCACCAGAATCAGCACCAGAAAGGCGAAAATGTCCTGATACTGGCTGCCGAGGACATTATTGGTCAGCGGGCCGAGATAACCGGCGCCGACGCTTTCGATCACGCCGAGCAGGAATCCGCCGGCAACCGCGCCGCCGAGATTGCCGATACCGCCCAGCACGGCGGCGGTAAAGGCTTTCAAGCCCACCAGCGTGCCCATATAGGCTTGCGCCTTGTGATCGTTGGCTGCCACCATCACGCCGGCCACCGTCGCCAGCGCCGAGCCGATGATGAAGGTCAGCGATACTACGGTATTGATATTGACGCCCATCAGCCCGGCCACTTCCGGATTCTGCGCCGTGGCACGCATGGCGCGGCCGAGGCGGGTTTTTTCCACCACGATCAGCAGGCCGACCATCAGCGCCAGCGACACCAGGATCATGCCGATCTCCAGATCGGTAATGGTGGCGCCGGCGAATTCGATGCTGGTGCGCTGGATCACCTCCGGAAACGGCCGGTGATCGCGGCCCCAGATGATCACGGCACTTTGCTGCAACACAATCGACATGCCGATTGCGGTAATCAGCGGCGCCAGTCGCGGTGCCTTGCGCAGCCGGCGGTAAGCGATGCGCTCGATCAGGTAGCCGAGCAGCATCGTCGGCGGCAACGCCAGCAGCAGCCCGAGCAGCAACGTCGCGTAGCCGGGCAGGTGCAGGCCGGTGAGCAGATTCACCGCCGAAAAAGTGATCATCGCGCCGAACATCAGCACCTCGCCGTGGGCGAAATTGATCAGGTTGAGAATGCCGTAAACCATGGTGTAGCCGAGCGCGATCAATGCGTAGATCGAGCCGATTACCAGACCGTTGATCAGTTGTTGCAGGAAAATATCCAAAACCGCTTTCTCCAGCGCGTCCACAAGCCAAAACCGCGCCATTCTACCGAGAAAAGAGGTATAGCTCTAA
>CALMFQ010000200.1 GCA_937863215.1 uncultured Pseudomonadota bacterium | reverse complement strand
GTTGATGGAGGTGCTGCCGGTGATGCTGGCGCTGCCAATTCTGTGGCTCAGTTACCGCCGCATGCCGCTGAGCACCTTGGTATACGGCGGTATTTTCCTGCATGCGCTGGTGTTGATGGCCGGCGGCACCTACACCTACGCCCGGGTACCGCTGGGGTTCTGGCTGGCCGATTGGCTGGATTTGCAGCGCAATCCGTACGACAAGATCGGCCACTTGTTCCAGGGCTTTGTGCCGGCGCTGGTGGCGCGCGAGATACTGCTGCGCGGCCGCTTCGTACAGGGGCGGCGGATGCTGGCATTTCTGGTGATATGCGTAGTGCTGGCGATCAGCGCCTGTTACGAGCTGATCGAATGGGCCGCGGCGCTGGCGATGGGCCAGGGAGCCGACGAGTTCCTCGGCACCCAGGGCGATCCGTGGGACACCCAGTCGGACATGTTCGCCGCGCTGCTCGGCGCACTGCTGGCGCTGGTCTTGCTCTCCGGCCTGCAAGACCGCCAGATCGGCCGGCTGGAGCAGCCTTGAGCACGAGTCGCCACGCACCGGAAGCCGGAATCGACCCAGGCAAGCGCTCCGGGTACGACGCCGGTTGTTACGGCAGACGCGATGGCAGCTGCCGCAACCGCCCGGGCCTAATGGCGAGGCTCAGCGGCTGGCCGTATCCGGCAATCTGCTCGCCCCCGGCGGCGCAGTGCTGGCACAGGGCGCCAAAGCCGGCCTCGGCATTGCCATGCTCGGCCGCTGGATGGTCAGCAACGATCTGGCCAGCGCTACGCTGCAGCAGGTATTGCCGGACTGGCAAGCCACCATCCACGAAGAAAGCGCCGGCGGCATCTACCTGCTGTACAAGGACGAGCGTTACCAGCGGCCGGCGCTACGCGCGCTGATCGATTATCCGGTGGAACACCTGGCGCGCTAGCACCAGCCACCCGACTGCGCTGCTCGCCATGGGCGACGGCGACACCCTTGCCCTTTCCTGCCGGGGCATCGCTGTGGCGACCGGCGACAAAGCCCTACAGGCGCTGCGCCCAGCCATTTCTAGGCAAATCACTCTAATAGATTTTCCTGATCGATATGGCGCAACGCCTTGTCTGGCAAGGGATTGCGCCCCATACATCGTCGCCGTTGATTTTTGCTATCAAAAATTGCGATTAGATTTCCTGCTCTAGGATTTTTATTGTGAATGCAGGTTCACGGGATTGAGCCACTACAAGATTCGACCATGAAGGAGGCGAGTATGAGCAGCATCAACCTTAACTGGGCCGCGATCGAAGCCGATTCGCGTTTCCAGAATCTGCATCGGCGCAAGTCAAGGTTTCTCTGGGGCTTGATGGCGTTTTCGGTGTTCTATTACTTCCTGCTGCCGATCGGTGCGGCGTATTACCAGGAGCTGTTCAAGACCAAGGTGTGGGGGCCGGTGAATATCGGCCTCCTGTTTGCATTGTCGGAATTCATCGTCGCCTGGAGCATCGCGGTGATCTATTCCAAGCGCGCCAATCGGGAATTCGACGTACTGGCCAATGAAATCATCGCCAATGCACAGCAGATCGGAGGCAGGAAATGAAGCGCACGACGACACTTTCGCTGCCGGCGCTGCTGGGGCTGGCAAGCCAACAGGCAATCGCGGCCGAGGCCGGCGCAGTCGCACCGGAATATCGCTTTCTGACGTTTGCCGTATTCGGCGCGATCATTGCGCTGACCATGTTCGTCACCTACATGGCGGCAAAACGCGTGCACAGCGCGGCGGACTTCTACACTGCCGGTGGCGGCATCTCCGGCATCCAGAACGGCTGGGCGATTGCCGGCGATTATCTGTCGGCGGCATCGTTCCTCGGCATTGCCGGGCTGATTTCGCTGTATGGCTACGATGGCTTCATGTATTCGGTAGGCTGGCTGGTGGCATATATCACCGTGCTGCTGGTGATTGCCGAGCCGTGCCGCAATATCGGCAAATACACGCTGGCCGACATTCTCGCCTATCGCAACAACCCCAAAGCCACCCGTATCGTCGGCGCGCTGTCGGTGATTACCGTGTCCACCTTCTACCTGACGGCGCAAATGGTCGGCGGCGGTGTACTGGTAAAAACGCTGATCGGCATCGATTACGAAGTGTCGGTGATCACGGTCGGCATCCTGATGCTGGCCTATGTACTGTTTGGCGGCATGGTAGCGACCACCTGGGTGCAGATCATCAAGGCGGCACTGCTGGTGATTGCCTCGATCGTGCTGGTGATTTCGGTGTGGGGGCCATATGGCTTCAGCCTGCCGGGGTTCCTCGACTCGGTAGTCGGCGATGCCAAGGTACAGGCGCAGGTAGCCAAGCTGTTGGGCGATCCGGCCAAGAATCTGTCGGCGGCCGAGCTGGGGCAGCGCTTCCTCGAACCGGGCCTGTTCTTCAAGGACCCGCTGGATCAGGTTTCGCTCGGCCTGGCGCTGGTATTCGGTACAGCCGGTCTGCCGCACATCCTGATGCGCTTCTTCACCGTGCCGACCGCACAGGAAGCACGTAAATCGGTGATCTGGGCAATGGCGATCATCGGCGGCTTCTACGTCTTGACCCTGTTCCTCGGCATGGGTTCGGCAATCAAGGTCGGCGCAGCCAACATTGCGGCGGTCGACAAGGGCGGCAACATGGCGGCCCCGCTGCTGGCACAGTACATCGGTGGCGGCGCGGATTCGATGCTGGGTAACTTCATGCTGGCCTTCGTTGCGGCAGTGGCATTCGCCACCATCGTCGCAGTGGTCGCCGGCCTGGTACTGGCAGCCGCCTCGGCCATGGCGCACGACCTGTACGTTGGCGTAATCCGTGGCGAGCACGTAACGCCGGCCGAGCAGGTGACTGCGGCACGTATCTCCACCGTTATCGTCGGCGCGCTGGCAATCACCATCGGCATTGCCGCCAAGGGCCAGAACGTGGCGCACCTGGTCGCGCTGGCGTTCGCGGTGGCGGCCTCGGCCAACCTGCCGTGCGTGTTGCTGACGCTGTACTGGAAGAAGTGCAACACCGGCGGCATCGTTGCCGGCATGATCGTCGGCACCTTCACCGCAATCACGCTGGTAATGGTCAGCCCGAACATGACCTACCCGGAAAAGGTGCGCAAGGACGCGATGAAGGTGCTGCAAGGCGCGCCAGCCACTCCGGCCAAACCGGCGGTGGAGGCCAAAGCGGCAGAATACTTCTTCTCCGACATGATCGCCGTGGGCAAGGGTTCGGTGAAAGCCAAACCGGCCGAAGCGGAAAAACCGGCCACCCCGGGCGTAATCGAGAAGATCGCCAAGCTGGAAGAAAAGCTGCCGTCGATTGCCGATGCGGCAGAAAAAGCCAAGGCCGAGAAAGACTTGGCCAAGCTGAAGAAGGACAAAGCCAAGGCCGAGGAAGACCTGAAGAAATTCGAGGGTCAGACCGAAAGCATGGCCGGGCTGAAAGAACCGTGGTTCAAGCTGAAGAACCCGGGCATCATCTCGATCCCGCTCGGCTTCCTGGCGGTAATCATCGGTTCGCTGCTGTTCCGCGACCGCCGCTCGGAAGAAATGTGGGAAGAACTGTACGTCCGCCAGAACACCGGCATCGGCGCAGCCAAGGCCGCAGCCCACTAATAGCAATCTGCTACGTATAATCCCCTCCCCGCGCGGGAGGGGCTATCTCCCAGCCGGTTGATCCAGCCGGCTTAGCGATAGCCCAGTGCTACTTCCGATCTGCCGCGCAGTCGGAATACCAGACAAAACCGATGAAGGAGATTCACATGGCCACACTTGATTCGATCCTCAAAGAAACCCGCATTTTCGAGCCGAGCGAAGAATTCCGCCGCAAGGCCACTATTTCCGGCATGGATGCCTACAACCGCCTGTGCGATCAGGCCAATGAGCACTATGCGGGCTTCTGGGGCGAACAGGCGCGTGAACGCATCAGCTGGAAAAAGATGTTCACCCGCGTGCTCGACGAATCCAATCCGCCGTTCTACAAATGGTTCGACGACGGTGAACTGAATGTTTCATACAACTGCATCGACCGCCATCTGGCGCAGTTGGGCAACAAGATCGCGATCATTTTCGAAGCTGACGACGGCGCGGTTACCCGCGTCACCTATGCCGAACTGTATCGCCGTGTCTGCCAGTTCGCCAACGGGCTGAAAAGCCTGGGGGTACAGAAAGGCGACCGCGTGGTGGTCTACATGCCGATGAGTATCGAGGCCGTGGTGGCGATGCAGGCCTGTGCGCGCATCGGCGCAATTCATTCGGTGGTATTCGGCGGTTTCTCGGCCAAATCGCTGCAGGAGCGCATCGGCGATGCCAAGGCCAGGCTGGTGATCACCGCCAACGAAGGCATGCGCGGCGGTAAGGCAGTGCCATTGAAGGCAGTAGTGGATGAAGCAATGACGCTGGGCGGCTGTGACAGCATCGAAAAAGTGGTGGTCTACCAGCGCACCAACCACGGTTGCGCCCAATGGGACGAAAAACGCGACCTGTGGTGGCACAAACTGACCGAAGGCCAGAAGGAGGAATGCGAGCCGACCTGGGTCAATGCCGAAGATCCCTTGTTCATCCTTTACACCTCCGGCTCGACCGGTAAGCCGAAAGGCGTGCAGCACAGCTCCGGCGGCTATCTGCTGGGCGCAATCTGCACCATGCTGTGGTCGTTCGACTACAAACCGAACGATATTTTCTGGTGTACCGCCGATGTGGGCTGGATTACCGGCCACACTTATGTGACTTACGGCCCGCTGGCAGTGGGTGCGACCCAGGTGATTTTCGAAGGTGTGCCCACCTACCCTGACGCCGGCCGTTTCTGGAAAATGATCGAGCAGCACAAGGTCACCACCTTCTATACCGCACCGACCGCGATCCGCTCGCTGATCAAGCTCGGCGCCGATCTGCCGAACCAGAGCGATCTATCCAGCCTGCGTCTGCTGGGCACCGTGGGCGAACCGATCAATCCGGAAGCATGGATGTGGTACTACGAAACCGTGGGCAAGAAACGCTGCCCGATCGTCGATACCTGGTGGCAGACCGAAACCGGCAGCCACATGCTGACACCGATGCCTGGTGCCGTCGCCACCAAACCGGGCTCGTGCACCCTGCCGGTACCGGGAATCATCATGGATATCGTCGATGAATCCGGTGCACCGGTCGAACCGGGAAAAGGTGGCTTCCTGGTGGTGAAAAAACCGTGGCCGTCGATGGTACGTACCATCTGGGGTGATCCGGAGCGCTTCAAGAAAACCTATTTCCCGGAAGAATTCAACGGCAAGTACTATATGGCCGGCGATTCGGCGCACCGCGACGAAAATGGCTACTTCTGGATCATGGGCCGGGTTGACGATGTACTCAACGTATCCGGCCACCGCCTCGGCACCATGGAAATCGAATCGGCGCTGGTAGCCAACCCGCTGGTAGCCGAAGCCGCTGTGGTCGGTAAACCGCACGAGGTCAAAGGCGAAGCGGTGGTGGCTTTCGTGGTGCTGAAGCAGACTCCGACCAATGCCGACGAAGCGAAAAAAATCGCCCAGAACCTGCGCGAATGGGTCAGCCACGAAATCGGCGCGCTGGCACGACCGGAAGAAATCCGCTTCGGCGAAAACCTGCCGAAAACCCGTTCCGGCAAAATCATGCGCCGCCTGCTACGCTCGTTGGCCAAAGGCGAGCAAATCACCCAGGACGTTTCGACGCTGGAAAACCCCGCCATCCTGCAACAACTGCAGGAATCGGTGAACTGATGCAAGGCTGGTTGCCGGCCTGCGGGCCGGTGACCGACAGGGAACCTCCTCTACACACTCCTGTCGTGTGCTGCGTGTGGCTGCAAGGCCGCACGCTTTTTTCGCTGGTGGGGCACACCGATTGAGCAGCACAAGCCGCGCCATATCACGATGGGCAAAGCCGGCTAACGGCTAGCCGATGCGGCCCGGTTGGCAAACAAGACCGAAAACAAAAAACGGGCCGCAAGGCCCGTTTTCCGAAGCGCGAAAAACCAAGATTATTTCTTGGCTTCTTCTTTTTTCGGCTCTTCTTTTTTCTCTTCAGCTTTAGCAGCAGCTTTCTTGGCTTTCTTGGCTTTCTTGGCTTTTTTCGGAGCTTCAGCTTTAGCTTCAGCCTTAGGAGCGTCAGCAGCCGGAGCAGCTGCTGCGTCAGCAGCAACAGCGGAGAACGAAACAGCGGCGAAAGCAGCAGCGATCAGAGCGGACAACAGTTTGGTCATTTTTATACCCTTACTCAGTAAAATTGGTTTGCAAACCGAACACTCGCGTGTTCTACGGCAGATAACGCAACAGCAATGCGCCTGGTTGACAACGGAAACAAAAAAATTTGCCTTCCTGATGTCAGGTTCTGCTGGCGTTGGTTTCACGGCTGCGTTCGACGCAGATTTTTGCCCGAGGGGCGTCAAACCCTTCGCGCTGGCAGGTAAACATGCCAGCGCAGCCACAGAATTAACGATTGAACGTCAACAGAGCCTGGATCAACACCAGGTCGGATTGGCAAGAATCAGCTCGGCGGTAAGTGTTGCCGGCTCGGGTTTGCCGAAATGGTAACCCTGGGCATAATCGCAACCGAACTCGCCGAGCAGCTTGACCTGATCCTCGGTTTCAACGCATTCGGCGATGACAGTCATGCCCAGATTGTGCGCCAGCAAGATAATGGTACGCACGATTTCCCGCCCATCGCGGCTTTCGGTCATGCGGCGCACGAATGAACCGTCGATTTTCAGCGTATCGCAGGGAAAACGGTGCAGATAACTGAGCGAAGAATAACCGGTGCCGAAATCGTCCATCAATACCTTGATATTCTTGGCACGCAAGCGCGCCAACGCTTCGCTGGCCATCTCCGGATTTTCCATCAGCATGGTTTCGGTGATTTCCAGCTTCAGGCTTGGCGTGGTCAGGCCGGACTGCCGGATGATCTGCTCGATTTCTTCCACCAGCCCTGCCTGGCCGATCTGCTTGCCCGACAGATTGACGCTGATCGGAATCGGTGCGCAGCCGGGGTTTGCCTGCTGCCAGGCAACGATCTGGCGGCAGGCCATTTCCAGTACCTGACGACCGATCTGGTTGATCAGCCCCAATTCTTCCGCCAGCGGAATGAATTCGTTCGGCGGCACCGTGCGCCCGGACGGGTGATTCCAGCGAATCAGCGCCTCGAAACTGGCCAGGCGGCCACAACGCAAATCGACAATCGGCTGGTAATAGAGAATGAATTCGTGCTGCCTTTCCACCGCGCGCCGCAAATCGTGCTCCAGCTGCAAAGTGGTGACCGCGCTGGCGTGCATGTCGCGGTTGAATACCTCGAATTTGCTGCCGCCCTTCTTTTTCGCCCGGTGCATGGCGGTGTCGGCATCGCGCAGCACATCTTCCGGCGCCCGATATTCGGTCGAATTGAATACGATGCCGACGCAGCTGCCGGGAAAGAATTCCTGCCCGCCCAGTCCGAGCGGCCGGGCAATCACGCCCTGCAGCGTTTCGGCAAAGCGTGTGACCTCGGCCGGATCGATAACGTCGTCCATCAGCACCGCAAATTCGTCGCCGGCGAAGCGCGCGGCAGCGTCGCCGGGGCGCAGCATCGAGCGCAGGCGGCCAGCGATTTCGATCAGATACTGGTCGCCGATACGGTGGCCAAAGCTGTCGTTGACGAAGCGGAAACGCTCCAGATTGATGAACAGCACCGCCGACAGGTAATTCGGATTACGGTGCCGGTGCTCCAGCGAGAAACCCAGCAGATCGGTGAACAGAGCGCGATTCGGCAACCCGGTCAGGCCGTCGTGAAACGCATCGTGCAACATCTGGTCTTCGGTGCGTTTGCGCTCGGTGATGTCGGTCTGCGAGCCGGCCATCCGGTAGGCCCGGCCCTTGTCGTCATACAGCGCCAAGCCACGCGTCAGCATCCAGCGATAGCTGCCGTCGCGGGTCAGCATGCGGTGCTCGATTTCGAAATGCGGCGTCAGGCGCTTGAAATAGTTGATCAGCCGGGCACGGAACTGCTCGCGTTCGTCCGGGTGCAGCCGCCCGTGCCATTCCTGCGCGGAATCGCCGATTTCGTTTTCGCCGAAACCGAGCATGGTCTTCCAGCGCGGTGAGTAATACACGTAGCCGGAGCGGATGTTCCAGTCCCACAGGCCGTCGTTGGCGGCCTGCATTGCCAGCTTGTAGCGCTCTTCGCTGATGCGCAATGCCTCTTCGGCATCCAGCTTGTCGTGCCGTAACGCAGCTTCGCGCAATTCGCGCTCAATGACGCCGGGCAGGCGCGGCAGATTGGTTTTCAGGACGAAGTCGCTGACGCCTTTTTTCATCAGCGCGACAGCGGATTCTTCACCGATGGTTCCGGTGACGACGATGAACGGGCACAGCAGCCCCTGCTGGCAATAAATCTCCAGCGCGGCCTCGCCGGAAAAACGCGGCATGGTGTAGTCGGAAATGACCACATCCCATGGCTGTTGCAACGCAGCACGCATGTCTTCGGCAGTATCGACCCGCAGATGCTCAACCTGATAGCCGCCGCGTTTCAGTTGCAATAGCACCAGCAGAGCATCGTCTTCGGAATCCTCTACCAGCAGAACCCGCAGCAGAGACAAGATTATCTCCAGTGGGCAGGAAGAGGTTCGTTCAGCACCAGCCAGTACAGGCCGACCTGGCGCACGGCATCGATGAACTGATTGAAATCGACCGGTTTGCGGATATAGCTGTTGGCACCCAGGGTGTAGCTGCGGACCAGATCGTCCTCCTCCTTGGAGGTGGTCATCACCACCACCGGAATCAGCTTGGTGTGCTCGTTGGCACGCAATGACTTGAGGACTTCCAGGCCGTCCAGCTTGGGCAGTTTCAGGTCGAGCAGGATCAGCGACGGCTGGTGATGCAAATCGCGTCCCTCGTGCGTGTTGCGGCCAAACAGATAATCCAGCGCCTCGACACCGTCGCGTGCCACCACGATTTCGTTGGTGATGTTGTTTTTCTTGAATGCACGCAGGGCGAGCATTTCGTCGTCAGGGTTATCCTCGACGAGCAGAATGGTTGAGGTGCGCATCTGTCTGGCTCCGGAGCCGGCTGTCAATTGAGATCCATATGTAGTCAATAGCACACTAACGTCCAAATTTCCGATGTATCAGTTGTGTTTTATACGCTGCCAGCAGGCCGATCCGGGCAAGGTACGTGTCAATTCAGATTCTTGCTGACGATTTCGAACACGTCGGCCGACAGGTTAGGTTTGTCCATCAGCCGCAGCAGCTGCTCACGCATCAGAGCCTGACGCGCCGGATCGAACTTGCGCCAGCGATTGAACGCCGAAGCAAGGCGCGCCGCCACTTGCGGATTGAGCGCATCGAGCAGGATCACCTGATCGGCGATGAAACGGTAACCGGCGCCATCGACCGCATGGAAGCGTGCCTGGTTGCCGTGTGCAAACATGCCGATCAGCGCCCGCACCTTGTTCGGGTTGCGGATCTGGAATGCCGGATGGTTCACCAGCTGGCGTACATCCTCCAGCGTGCCCGGCAGAGTCGAGCTGGCCTGCAGCGCCAGCCATTTATCGACCACCAGCGGCTCATCCTTCCAGCGTTCGAAAAACGCTCCCAGAGCCGGCTGGCGCTCGTCGCAGGCGCAGTGTGTCAACGCGGTCAGCGCCGCCAGGCTGTCGGTCATATTACTGGCACGGCTGGCCTGCTGCACGCACAGCTCGCGCACGTCGTCGCGGCCACTCAGCAGCAGATAGGCAAGGCAGGTGTTTTTCAATGCGCGCAAGCCGGCGCCGACAGCGTCGTACTGGTAAGGGCCATTGCGCTGGCAATCGTGATAACGGCGCTGCCAGTCATCGAATAATTGCAACGCCAGTTCGCGGCGCATGAATTCGCGCACGGCGTGAATCGCGTCGGGATCGACAACCGCCATCTGCTCGGCGACATAGACTTCGGTCGGCAAGGTCAGCGCCTGCGCCTGCAAGGCCGGATCGAGTTCCGGATTGGCCAGCATGCGCCGGTAGGCATCGACGAAACCTGCCGGCAGCTGCAGCTCACCGCCTTGCTGCCAGCATGCGATCAGGCGCAGGATGAGGCGCAGAGCCAATGTCTGGCCCGCCTCCCAGCGATTGAAATCGTCGCTGTCGTGCGCCATCAGGAAGGTAAGCTGGGCGTCGCTCAGATCGATATCCAGCTTTACCGGCGCCGAGAAGCCGCGCAACAGCGACGGCACCGGCGGGTGCGGTACATTGACGAACACGAACTGCTGTTGTTGCTCACGCAGTTGCAGCACCCGCGAAGTTCCGGCCGGCTCGGTCTCGCCCTGCAACTGCAGCGGCAGGTCGGTGCCGGATCGATCGAGCAGGCCCAGCGTAACCGGGATCAGGAATGGCAGCTTATCCGGCTGGCCGGGTGTGGCCGGGCAGCTCTGGCGCAACGTCAGCGTGTAACTGCGGCTGGCGGCATCGTAGGTGCCGGCGGCATGCACCACCGGCGTACCGGCCTGGCTATACCAGCGGGCAAACAGGCTCAGATCCATGTCGTTGGCGTCGGCCATGGCAAAGCGGAAATCGTCGCAGGTGACCGCCTGACCATCGTGGCGACGGAAATACAACTCCATTCCCTTGCGGAAACCGCCACGGCCGAACAGCGTCTGGTACATGCGCACCACTTCGGCGCCCTTTTCGTACACGGTAACGGTATAGAAGTTGTTGATCTCGATATACGAATCCGGCCGTACCGGGTGCGCCATCGGCCCGGCATCCTCGGGGAACTGCATATTGCGCAGGGTGCGCACCTGATCGATACGCTGCACCGCGCGGCTGGTCATGTCGGCGGAAAACTCCTGATCGCGGAATACCGTCAATCCTTCCTTCAGCGATAGCTGGAACCAATCGCGGCAGGTTACGCGATTGCCGGTCCAGTTGTGGAAATACTCATGGGCAATCACTGCCTCGATACCTTCGTAATCGGCATCGGTTGCGGTTTCCGGCTTGGCCAGCACGTATTTGGTATTGAATACGTTGAGGCCCTTGTTCTCCATCGCGCCCATATTGAAATCGCCAACCGCAACGATCATGTAGACATCCAGATCGTATTCGAGCCCGAACACGTCTTCGTCCCATTTCATGGCCTTCTTCAGTGACGTCATGGCGTGGCCGCACTTGTCCAGATTGCCCGGCTCGACATGGATTTCCAGCTTGACCTGCTTGCCGGAACGGGTCTTGAAACTATCCTCCAGCTTGACCAGCCGGCCGGCGACCAGGGCAAACAGGTACGACGGTTTGCGATACGGATCGACCCACTTGACCCAGTGACGCTGCTTGTCGACACTGCCCTGCCCGACCAGATTGCCGTTCGACAACATCACCGGGAATTTCTGCTTGTCGGCGACGATAGTAGTGGTATAGCGCGCCATCAC
>CALMFQ010000199.1 GCA_937863215.1 uncultured Pseudomonadota bacterium | reverse complement strand
CCGTTCGGCGATTGCCTTGCGCAGATCGGTGGGCTCAAGCACTTCGACGTCGGGGCCGAAGCGGAGGATTTCGAGCATCAGTTCCCTGGAGTCGCCGTAGGGAATGGCAAGCAAATAGCTGCCGTCGGGCTGAATGCTTCCGCTCTGGTTGGGATGCCAGACTTCGTCGGCCACCCAGCGGGCCTGTTCGGGAGTAAACAGCAGTTTGGCCCAATGCTGCTGCCCGGTGGCGAAAAGGCCGAAATTGTGGCCGATGAGTCGGTCGATGTCAGCGGCAGGTATCTCGCGAGCAGGATCGGAGAATGGGCACACATTATCCATGGAATCCAGCGCGAACATGCGCAGGCTATCGGCGTGATGACACCAGGCGGACAAGTACCAGTTTTCGCGATAGTGGATCAGCCGCTGCGGTGAAATCCGGCGTTCGGAATGCAAGTTGCGACTGCGGGTGAAGTAACCGATCTGTAGCCGCTTGCGCTGGACGGTGGCTCGAGCAACCGTTTCGAAGCAGGCGGCGGGTTTGCGTTTGCTGGCCGAGGCCATGATATGTACCCGAGAACGGATGTCGTCGGGGGCGTCGTTGGCGGCACTCAGCGCCAAGGTAATGCGGGCAATTAATGGCTGCAAATGCTCGGTCAGCAGGCCGGGGCCGATGTGGCGGGCCAGTTGGTCAATCATTAGCAAGGCATGGATTTCGCTGGCAGTGAACCATGCATGTGGCAATCCCAGCCTACCGGCTGACCAGTCTTTATCCTGCAACACGTAGCCACCACGCAGGCCATCCATAGCGCGAATCCAGACAATCGGCGCCTGCATCTGGTCGCGCAGAATATCCAGATCGCGTTTGAATGTTGCCGGGGACACCTGCAATTCAGCCAGCAGGGTTTGCCGGGGTACCGGCAAACGACTGGCCTCAAGCAAGGCGATGATATTGCGCAGGCGGGCGGATTGGCTCACGGTCGATTCAATGGCAATGCAGCTGGGATGTCACATATGGCTCGATTATGGCAAACGGGAACCGGGCACCACAAGCATGCAACCGGGGTTTGCGAGGAGGCACAGACAACACCTGGATCGGGCCACGGTTGCACCGTACCGGCAGCAGCGGCTCATTCACCGCCGCCGGCCGATCCGGCGTCATCGGCGAAAAAGCAGAACTGGTTCTTGCCCTTGCGCTTGGCGCAGTACATTGCGCAGTCGGCGTTGCGCAGCAGCGCTTCGATGTTGTCGCCGTCGTCCGGATACAGTGCCACGCCGATGCTGGCGGTAACGCGGATTGGCGGGCCGTTGCCGCGGATTGGCCGCTGCACGGTATCGATCACCCGCTCCACCGACTGCAGCAGCGTGTCCATATCCTGAGCGCCATCCATCAGGATCACGAATTCATCGCCGCCAAGGCGGCTGACCGTGTCGTTCTGGCGCACGCAGTCGGCCAGTCGCGCCGCCAGCGTGCGCAACACCATGTCGCCCATGGCGTGGCCGAAGGTATCGTTGATGTGCTTGAAGCCGTCCAGATCGACGAACATCAGCACGAACTTTTCGCCGCTGCGGCGTGAACGCGCCAGCACCTGGTTCAGCCGTTCGTGCAGCAGGCTGCGGTTCGGCAGGCGGGTCAGCGAATCGTATTCGGCACGGGTGCGATAACGCTGTTCGGCTTCCTTGAGGTAGGAGATATCGGCAAATACCGCCACATAGTGGCTGGCGCCCCCCTCTTCGTCGAACAGGCAGCTGATGCTGACCAGTTCGGTGGCCACCCGGCCGTCGCCGCGCCGCAGCGCCATTTCGCCCTGCCATTGGCCGGTTTCGATCAGCTTCTGGCGCATGCCCTGGAAAAAGGCATCGTCGTGCAGGCCAAGCGACAGCACCGGCAGCGCCTCGTGCTGGATTTGCTGCAGCTGGTAGCCGAAGATGGATTCGAACGCCGGGTTCAGCGATACCGGTACAAAGCGCCGGTCGAGAATCGCGATACCTTCCATCGCCACCTCGAATACCTTGGCCGACAGCCGCTGCTGCGCTTCGGCGCGCTTGCGCTCGGAGACGTCGCGCACCAGCGTGATCACATACTGGTCGCCCCACAGACGGATCGAGCTGGACGACACTTCGATATCCTTGAATCGCCCGTCCGGCAGGCGCAGGCGCATATCGGCGCACGGCAGTTGCTGGTTGCATTCCAGACTGGTCAGCCGCTGCACCGACAGTTCGCGGCTGGCGCTGCACAGGAACTCCTGCACATGCCTGCCGATCAGCGGCTCCAGTTGCGCCACTTCGAGCATATGCATCAGCTCGCTGTTGGCAAAATAGATGATGCCGTTCTTGTGCAGCACCAGCGCATCCGGCATCAGCTCGATCAGCTTGCGGTAGCGCTCCTCGCTTTCCTGCAGTTCGGCGTCATCGATCTTGCGCCGTGTGATGTCGCGCGCCACCAGCACCACTTCCGGCTTGCCGCTGTCGCCCTGGGGGACGCCGTTGAAAGTGATTTCGAGCCAGATATAGTGCCCCAGCCGATGCTGGAAACGAATGCAGCAGCTGCCGGAAGTCGTACCCCGGGCAATGCCGGCAAAATGCCCGCGAAATGCCGCTACGTCTTCCGGATGGCAGAAATGACAATAGCCGCGGCCGAGCAGCTCGCGCGGGGCATAGCCGAACACCGCATCGCAGGCGGCGGACACGAACAGGAACACGCCATGCGGATCGTGGCGCGAAATCACATCGCGCGACAGCTCCGACAGCTGGCGGTAGCGCCGCTCCGATGCCGCCAGCTTGCGTACGGCGCGATCGCGCGTTTCCAGCGCTGCCGCCAGCAGCAGGCCGGACATCGTTGCCGACAGGAACAGCAGCTGCAACTGCATCAGCAGGGAGTCGGCGTGATGCATGTCCCAGACGCCCAGCTCGGCCGCCAGTGCGACGATCAGGAACATGGCGAAATTGGCCAGCGCCACCTCACGATTGCTGAAACGCAGGCCGGCCCACACCAGAATCGGGAAAATCAGGAACAGCAACTGCTCTTCGCGCCCGGACAGCGAAATGCCGAGCAGCAATGCCAGACACAGCAACAACAACAGCAGCAGAATACCCAGCAACTCCAGCACCCGCCCTTGCGGCAGCCACGGCCGGTCGCTGCGGGCAATGGTCAGCAGCAGTGGCGCGAATACCATCAGCCCGGTAGCATCGCCCAGCAGCCAGGCACGGAAACTGGCGCCAAACGCATTGCCTTGCAGAGCGTGCAGCAGCCATAACCAGGTCACACCGTTGAGTGCAGAGATGGCGCAGCCGAGAATGCCGCCGAACGCGATCAGCGCAGCAACCGAACGGATCGAATCGAGACGCTGCTCAAAACCACCGGCTTGCCGCTGCAGCAGAAATAGCGGCAGCCAGGCCGCCAGGGTATTGCCGCAGGCGATCGCCACGCTCAATGGCAAATTGCCGCTAATGTGGAAATTGATCGCCAGCGCGCCGAGCAGCACGCCCGGCCAGACACGCAGCCGGGTCAGTGCCAGCAATGCAAAAGCCAGGCCCGACGGTGGCCACAGGTAGGAAATCTGGGTATGGAAACTGGCGCCAAGCCGCAAGCCCCAGCGCCCGGCCAGATAATAGGCAAGCGCAGTGGCCAATACGAGCGGAAGCTGGCGGATCAGCAGCACTTTGGAAGAACTCCGGGGGCGGCGCGGGCAGCGCGGTGACAGTAGGAATTATAGGCCTTGCCCGCCATGCCAGCAGAAAAAAGCCTGCCGCCATCGCTGGCAGCAGGCTTGTGGCCCGGTTTGGCAAACCGGTCAGTTCTTGAATTCGGCCTTCTGTTTTGCCATCGACGCCATGATCGCGGCCTGGATATCGTTCGACAGCAGCATGCCGGCATTCCAGGTGGCGATAAAGTTCAGGCTGTCGGCCACCGAATGGTCGCGGGTGTAGTTGATCATTTCCTTGGTGCCGCGAATCGACAGCGGCGATTTGCTGGCGATTTCGGCGGCGATTTCCATCACCCCGGCCAGCAGTGCGTCGCGGTCGGCGAACACGCGGTTGACGTAGCCGATCTGCCGCGCCTCTTCGGCATCCAGCTTGCGTCCGGTGTAGGCCAGCTCGCGTGCCAGACCTTCGCCGATCAGCTTCGGCAGGCGCTGCAACGTACCGACATCGGCAACCATGCCGATATCGATTTCCTTGATGCAGAAATAGGCATCGGCGCTGGCATAGCGCATGTCGGCACAACACACCAGATCGACGCCACCACCGATACAGCCATTGTGGATTGCCGCCAGTACCGGCTTGCGGCAGCGCTCCAGCGCCGTCAGATCGCTCTGCATCTGCAGGATGACGCGGCGCAGTTTTTCGCGGCTACGGCCTTCGCACTCGTCCTTGACCATTTCCTTCACGCCCATCAGCGCCATCAGATCGATACCGGCGGTGAAATGCTTGCCATTGCCGGACAGTACCACCACGCGCACGTCGGCTTCGCCGTCGGCCCAGTCGAAGGCCTTGCCGATTTCGCGCCACATCACCATGTCCATGGCGTTGGCCTTGTCCGGACGATTCAGCTCGATGTGGGCGATATGGTTGCTGACGCTGACTTTAAGAGTCTGGAATTCCATGCATTGTCTCCTGATTGGCGGCGCGATCAGCCGCGTTTTTTGGGCACCCAGGCCCAGGTCATTTCACATTCGACCGGCTGCTGGCCGGCGGCATCGGTTACCGTCACCTTGACCACCACCTCGCCTTTTTCGTCATTGACGATCGACTGGATCTGTTGCGGCGTCAGCTCGGCCACCGCACGCATATCGCCGCTGGAGCGTTTGACGTAATCGATTTTCATCGACTTGAGCAAAGGCAATCTGCTGTCCGGCAAATTCATGCCGACGACGAAACCGGTGGCAGTTTCCGCCAGCAGCGCCATCGCCGCCGCATGCACGCCCTTGATATGGTTCTGCACCTTGCGCTTGTTGCGCACGCTGACCACTACCCTGGGCGAGCTCACCGTCTCAAAGCGCATGCCGGCAGTACCGAGAAACGGCACCACGTTGCCGAGCAGGAAGGTCTGTAACGACTGGCGCAGCCCGGTCGGCAGTCCCTCGAATTTGCCGACCATGCGGCTCAGTTGGTTGGATGGCATTTAATCTTCCTTGATTTACTTACTATCCGGCTTGGCAATGGCAACCGCACGCAAGCCGAAGAGCGTGCTGTAGCACGGCACGGCGCTGCCGACACAGTGCTGTTGCCATTGCCAAGCCGAATCAAACCGGCTGGCCAACGGCACCGAGCTCGATCCGTATCTGGCGGGCGATATTGTCGAGCAGCTCGGCCGAAGCCAGCACCCGCGTCAGCTGCAAGCCGCCCTGCAACGCCGCCATGATATTGACCGCCTTCTCGCGCGCCACGCCGGCAAAGATGAAATAGCCCTGCTGCTGCCCTTCTTCCAGAATCCGCGTGCACCACGCCAGCAGGTCTTCGACAAACAGGCGCGTCTCGACCTGCATTTCCTCCGGCAGCACCAGGAATTCGGCCGACAGCACGCCGGTCGGGCAGATACGCTGGTTCTGATCGTAATAACGTACGGTCAGGTCGAAATACCATTCCATTTTCTGCCACGGATCGGCCGAGAGTATTTCCTGCTGCTCGGTCCAGCGCTTGAAACGCCGCCGGTAGCGCTGGATGATCGCCACACCAAGATCGGTCTTGCTGGGAAAATGGTAATGGATGGCCGCATTCTTCACACCCAGCGCGCCGGCAATATTGGAATAGCTGAAAGCGCTGAAACTGCGCGTCAGCAACAACTCTTCGCCGGTATCGAGGATCAGCTTGCGGGTATCGGGTTTGACATGACTCATTCAGGAAATGTACTTACCGATAGGTAAGTTGTCAACGCGAACGGGAATCGGGATAGCGGATATCAGCCAGAGCCTTGTGACCTGGGCGTCGCAGGCTGACGGGATGAGAAACGAATGAAACATTCGCGAGAAACCGACGAAACAAAAAGCGGAATGTTTGAGACAGGATTCTTGAGTCAAAAGCCGGCGGCGGATTTACGCGTTTCCGGCCGCACCATTCCCGACTTATACTAACGATCAGGCGGTAGTTTCCTAAGGAGACGCTGATTTATTCCCCGCAGCCAGCCCCCTGTCGGCGAGAAT
>CALMFQ010000198.1 GCA_937863215.1 uncultured Pseudomonadota bacterium | reverse complement strand
ATGAAAAATGGCTTGAAAACGTGTATTCAGGATGTTTTTCGAGTGACGGCGGGCATTCAGCAGTCTGGCGCAGTCGCAACAAGTAAAAAAAGCCCGCATGAATCAACGTTCTGCGGGTTTTTTGTTGCCCTTTCCTGCCGCATGAAGTTCATTGACATACCCCCAAGCCCCAGCATAAAAAAACGGGGCGGATTCAACTCCGCCCCATGCTTTGGCAACCAGCTTCCAGGCCAGCAGCCCGTTCAAAGCGTTACCACTTCAGATTGGCCTTGAGTGCGTTATAGGCGGCATCGTTGAGTGCGGTCATTTCGATGAAACGGCCGGCCGGGACATTCCATACCATCGCAAACTTGCCGGTGGAAATCGTCGCGAATGCCAGGCCGACATTGGCGCCGAAAGCGGAGAACAGCCGGTCGTTGCCGGCATTGTTCAACAAAGAGCTGTAAGCGCCGGGAATCGTCATCGAAACATAACGCGGCTGGCCGAAGCCGCTCACCATCATCCAGTTGCTGCCGGTATCCAGCGCCTTGGCGGGCCCGTCTGCATACGATGCGAACTGCAGGTCGCCGGAAGTGGTGCCGTTGATGTCTACCTTGCCGGTGCCGAACTTCAGTGCCAGATTGCCGATACGATAACCTGCACTGTTCAGGCCGCAACAGGCTTGCAGCGCTGTGCTCGGGTCGCCCGTTTGCAGCTGGCCCGGATCGTTCAGATAGGTCAGCATGGCCGATGTGGTGCGGAACAGCATTTTGTAGGCGGCGGCATTGGCGGGCCAGATGGCGCTCCTGTCGCGCAGCCAGGTGCCGTCGATCACACCGCTCTGCAATTCGCCGGCAATCGGCAAGCGGAACATGCGCAGGCGTAGCGATTTGCCCGCTTCATACAGGGTTTCGCTGCCGGTGCCGCTGTCGAACCCCAGGCCGCCGGAAAACATGGCACTGGACCCGACCGCCTGCATGCTCATGGCATCCGTTTCAGTCTGATCGCGCAGGATGACCTTGGTCTGGCTGTCGATGTTCAGCGTCGCGGTTGCCGAGCTACCGCCATCGGCAAGGCGGAAATGCATGTAGTCGGCCGCAGCGTTGCGGAACGGGATAATGTGCAGCGGCCCCTGCTGGACCACGGTGTTGCTCAGGGTTGCCGCCGATGCCTGGCTGATCTGGCGAATGTAGGTTTCGATCTGCGCCAGCGACAAATCGAAATCGCCGACAGTCACCGTACTCAGATCGATCGGGCTGCTGTTTGACAATGACTCGGCGACCGGTGCAACCACGCGCAGCGCTTGCGCGCTCAACAGAGCCTGGATGTACGCCATTTTTTCCGGCGGAATGTTGCCGCCGTAGCTGTTGCGCACCTGTTGCCAGTACTTGCCCAGCGCCAGCGCGCCGATGCGGCCGACATTGTGGACGCGGCCGGATTCCGCGCGGAAACGCGCCCATTTCTGGCTGTCGAAGTTGCTGGGGCGGGTGGTCAGCGAGTAATCGGCGTACAACTCGTAGCTATCGGACAGGCGCAGGTAACCGCGCACGATTTCTTCCGCATCGGCCAGGCGCAGGCTGGGGTTGCTGTCCATGACGCCCTTGACCATCGTCGTTACCGGTGTGATGACGCCATATTTGCCATCCGGCGCGGCCAGGCGGTAGGCCACGCCGACCTGCTGGCCGGTGTCGGCATCGATAGCGGTGGCCGGCACATCGACGATGACCGGAGGGTTATAAACGTCGGCCGGCAGCTTGAGCGAATATTGGCCGCCGCTGTCGGTAGTCGCGGCCGGCTCGCCGGCATCGAATACGCCATTGCGGTTCAGATCGACAAAAACCGTAGCGCCCTGCAGATAGCCATCGACAACCACACCGCTGTAAGTCACTTGCGTGGAAGCGCTATCCCCGCCCTGCGATCCCGAACCGCCGCAGCCGGCGAGCAGAACCGGCGCGAGCACCAACAGCAGCGCCGACGTGCGCAATTGAATAAACATCAAATACCCCTAGAGATTTAGCTCTAAATAACTGGCGCAGTATGCCAACAGACTATCGAAATGTCATTAAGTTTCCGTCGCGCATTACCCTGCGGACAAACGCAAAACGGCCCCGCCAGGCGGGGCCATTTTCATGTTACTGGCGAGCGGTAATTCCGGCTCAGTAAATATAGGGGATGGTCAGCGACGATACCAGATCGCCCGAGAACATGAAGTCCACGCCGAACCAGTTGTTGCTTGCCTTGCCGTAGCGCGCATCCTGGGTATCCACGACCAGTGCCAGGTGGTGGCCGGCCGGTACGTTGTAGGCAGCCATGTCCAGCTCGACCGGGAACGCGATGGTCTGACCCGGAGTTGCCCAGTGCAGCGAGCGAACGCCATGGGTAATCAGCGTCCCCATGCCCAGCACATCGACGTCATACAGATAGGCGACAACCTGAGCTTGCGGACCGGTCGGTTTGACGTTCAGCTGCACTTTCGGCGTGCCGCGCAGCTTCAGCTCGGTCGGCAGCGCCTTGCCGTTGTAGACCACGCCATTGTCGCGCAGCACGAACGGCATCGAAGCAATCGGTGCCACGCCGAGTGTGCCTTCCAGCAGGTTGCCGATCAGCGGAATGCCGGAATTGGCCACGGTGTCCATGCTGTTGTTGATCGAATCGGTGGCGCTGGCACTGCTCTTGCCTGTTTGCAGATGGCCGACATCGCCCTTGGCGCAGAAGCAGTTCCAGTCCCAGCGGATCTTGCCGCGCGGCTCGATGTAGAAAGTCTGCTGATTGACTTTCGGATCGGGCCAGGCGCTCAGGCGCTCGCGACCGGACTTGTTCTCGACTTCCATGTCGATCTGCGTCTCGTTCATGATGCCGTTGTCTTTGCCCTTGAGCCAGTAGTCGAACCAGCGGTGCGCCTGGTCGTAGATGTAGTTATCGGCACCGAGCAACGCGCCGGGGATTTCCGGCACCGCATGCCAGCCCTTGTTCAGCAACAGCTTTTTCGGGCCCTGCAACTGGCTGAACAGCTTCAGGCTCGAATTCGGCGTGAACATATCGTCCTGATAGTTCTTGCTCATGAATACCGGTGCACGGCGCTGGTTGATCGCATCGACATAGGTCAGCGGCGAGCGGACCGCTGCCCACTGCTTGATTTCCTCGGCGCGTTGCTGGGTGGTATCCGGATTCAGCAGATCCTTGCCGATCTGTTTCAGTTCATCGGTGGGGCGCCCCGCCAGCGGAGCAACGCCGATCAGCAGATTGGTCGAAGCCTTGTCCGGCGTATCCTGGTAATACAGCTCTTCCACCAGGCTGGACCAGCCGGACAATGCCGCTGCAGTCTTGAAGCGAGGCTCTTTTTCCAGTGCCAGCAGCGAAATGCCGGCGCCGTAGGAAATGCCGCTGATTGCCAGGTTATTGCCATCCATCGGCACATTGCTGCTCAGCCAGTCAACCATGGTCGAGGTATCGCGGATATCGTCCGGCGATGCCACGCCGATCATGCCTTCCGAGTTGAACCAGCCGCGCGAGGCATATTCGAAAACGATATAGCCGTCTTTGGCCAGCCGCTGCGCCTGGCCGATGTATTCCCAGTTCGGCATCGACCAGCTGTTGACCATGACGATGGTCGGGAATTTCTGCCCGACACTGGTGATTTTCGGCAGGAAAACGTTGGCGGTGAGCTTCAGGCCGTCGTGCGTCGTAATCTTGATGCCATCGACCCAGCAGGTGCCATCGTAGGGGGAAATCTTGCCCGGCGAAGTCAGGAAGCTGACATAGACTTCGCCCGCTGCAGTCGGCTGGCATTGCACTGCGGCGAACGTCGCTGCGGAAAACATGGACAAGCCGAGGCCTGCCAGCATGCGGCATAGTGGTTTCATAATTGTCTCCTCTTGAGTATGTGTTTTTTACGTCTGAAAAATGCTGCTTCACTTACGAAAGCTTGATTGCGTAACGGCTGGCGCGCCGCTTACGACATTGGAGTAAATAATCTAAAACTGCGATATAACATTGTCAACACAAATTACACGGTTAATGACTGGCAAACATTTGTTTACAATAGATTTTTCGTGATTTAAACACCGGCAAAACAACAGTTTACGTTCGCGTCAAGCCGTAAATCCGGGCGCAAAAATAGTGAGCGAGCGATTTGAAAACAAACGAAAATCTGCCATCGGCGGACAAACAGGCAAAGGTGCGCGCACCCGCGGCACCAGGCCGGTGCGGGTAGCGGTAACGACCGGCGGTCAGCGGTCAGGAGAGCGGGATATCCGCCAGCGATGCGGAACGCGAGCCCGGCAACGGCTGGTTGGCGGCGTCGCGGTAGGTGAATACCAGCGAATACTTGGTCATGCCGGTGCCGTTGCGGCCGGCGGCATGAAACAGATTGGCATGGAACAGCAGCACATCGCCCTGCCGCAACGGCACCGGCAGCGCCTGCTGCAGCAAAGATCGATTGGCGGGATGTTCGGCAGACAGGAACAGCCGGCGGTCGAAACGCTCCGGCCCGATCGGCAGCAGCTGCGACCCCGGTATCACCCACAGACAGCCGTTGGTCTCGGTTTCGTCGCCCAGCGCCAGCCAGGCGGAAATCAGCTCGGGGCGCCGATAGCTCCAGTAGCGGATGTCGCGATGCCAGCCAGTGGCGCTGCTGTAGGCCGGTTGCTTGGTCATGATGCAGTTGTGATGTGCCTGCGCCAGCATGGCGCCCGGCCCGAGCAATTGCAGCAAGGGTTGCGCCAGCGCCGGACCGGTCGCCCACTGCTGCAACAAAGACGAACGGCTGTAAGCCTGCAACAGCCGCCGTGCGGTCAGCCCACCCTCGGCAGCGCGCGATGCCGGCGAGCCGGGGTAATCGACATCGGCTTCGTATTCGATCGGCTGCCGGTCTTGTGCCAGCCACTGCCGGGCATCGGCGACGATCTGCCGGCACAGCGCGGTATCCGCCAGCCCCGGCAGGATCAGGTAACCGTCGCGGGCAAAGCGGGCAATCTGTTGTGTGCTCAGCAACTCGATATCCTCATTCCGGCAAACATGTCATGGCTCGCGCTTGCGGAAATACAGCGCATCGTCGAAGGTCATTACCCATTGCGGGCGATAGATCACCAGCACGGTCAAGGCCATGCCGGTGGCAAATGCCTCGGAAAACGCCAGCAGCAGGAAAAACGGCAGGTATTCGTCCAGCAGCACATCCGCCGCATAAGTGCCGCTGAGCCAGTGAAACAGCCCGGATGCGGCGCCGGTGGCGAGCATTGCCAGCGCCCCGCCCCAGAACGAATTGACGAACACGTAGACGAAATAATTGGCCGGCAGCCAGCGTTGGCACAGCCGCAGCAGACCATAGCTGAACCACACCGGCACCCAGCCGAGCATCGCCCAGTTGAAGGCAAGATTCTGCCAGTCGGCAGCGCCGAGCCAGGTTACCGCGCCCAGCACCAGCAACACGCCCAGCAGCGCAAAATACGGCCCGACCATCAATGTCAGCGCGGTCGAACCGAGCAGATGCAGATTCAGATTCGGCTTGACCCCGGCCTTGAGCAGCCACAGAGCCGCGATCACGATACTGGCGCCAAGCCAGGCATTGATTTTGCTTACATCGTTGAGCGCCCGCCACGGCGTACGCCGCAGCAGCCACAACAGGCCAAGCAGCGCCAGCAGCCAGCTCAGGCCGTAGATGTCGAGCGAAACCAGACTGCCGCTCAGGTTCAATTCAATCCCTCAATTCGTGCCGGACAAGACCGCTGCCTGCGTGCCGGGCTCCTTGCCCTTGATCCCGCTTGCCGGATGAATCGGCACTTCCCTGCAATCGGAATTACCAGAGCCGGTCTACCAGCTGTTGCAGATGCGTCAGCCGGCCGTGGAAAAAATGCCCGCAGCCGGGGAACACCACCACCGGCAAAGCCTGCGGCCGCGCCCAGTCCAGCACATGCGCCAGCGGGATCACCTCGTCCTGCTCGCCATGCACCACCAGCGTATGCGCCGGCACCGGTGGCAGCGGAAAACGCCCAGTAGCCGGGCCGCACAGCACGATCTTGTCGGCCTCGACCTGTTGCGCCACCTGCGCCATGACAAAAGTGCCGAACGAAAAGCCGCCCAGCAGCAGCGGCAGATCGCCATGCCGCGCCCGGGCAAACGCCAGCAGCGCCAGTACATCGTCTACCTCGCCGATGCCGCGGTCGTGCGTGCCGCCACTGTTGCCGACACCGCGCAGATTCGGGCAATACGCCACATAGCCGCGGCGGCTGGCGGTTTTGGCCAGAATCTGCACCACCTTGTTGGTGTTGCTGCCGCCCTGGGTCGGATTCGGATGCGCTATCAGCGCAATGCCGCACGTCGCGCCGACGGCGGGGATGACGATGGTTTCCAGATCGCCGGCCGGGCCGGCAATCGTCTCAAGCTGCTGCGCCGGGCTAGTCAAGTTTCAGCCGCTCCACAATCCGGCCGTTGACGAGGTGTTCGTCGATGATCTCGTCGATATCGGCCTGGTCGATATAGGTGTACCAGACGCCTTCCGGATACACCACCAGTACCGGGCCAGCGTCGCAACGATCCAGACAGCCGGCCTTGTTGATGCGGCAATTGCCCTTGCCTTTCAAGCCCAGCGCGGCAATGCGATCCTTGGCATAAGTCTGCATCCCGGTTGCACCACGGTTGTTGCAGCAGGTTTCACCCTCGGCGCGCTGATTGGTGCAGAAAAATACATGATGTTTGAAATACGCTTGTGACATGTGGCTCTCCTGTGGAAGCGGAATTATAAGCCGAATCGGGCACCGGCCTGTAGGCCGCTCTGGTATTGGCTCACAGGCTGGCCTGCAGGCCAGCTCCGGCGCGCCCTGCAGGCCGGCGGCACAACCGGCGGCAGCGGCCGGGCGCGGCGATTGCTGCCATACGGGATAAAAACCGCAAGACATGAATTGCTTGCAGCCCCCGATCAATGTCCCTAACCTCTGCAGACTCCGGTGCGGGAACAAACCGGGGCAAAATCGATAGCAACAAAAGATCAAGTACGAGGAGAATCATGAAAAACCTGCATCACAGTCTGAAGATACACCCAACCACCCGCATGTCCGGCGATGTCATATTCGATGCGCCGTTCCTGTTGCATTCAGGCTGCCTGGTGACCGACTTTCATGGCGGCGCCTTCAGCTATATGTCTCCGGGCTGCTTCCTGGCAAAAACATTGGTCGGCCGCTATTGTTCGATCGGCAACGGCGTTTCGATCCTGACCCAGCATCCGGTCGGTTCGCTGACAACCTCGCCATTCGCTTACGATACGATTTTCGCCGCCCCGTTCGACGCCCCGCCGCAATACGCCTTTGAGTACCTGGCACATACCCATATCGGCAACGATGTATGGATCGGAGCCGACGCGCAGATCAAGACCGGGATAACGATCGGCGATGGCGCCGTGATTGGCGCAGGCAGCGTGGTAACCAAGGATGTCGCGCCGTTTTCCATCGTCGGTGGCGTGGCGGCAAAACTGCTGCGCATGCGCTTCAGCGACGACATCATCGAGCGCATCCAGAAACTGCAATGGTGGAACTACAACCTGATCGGGCAACAGGTGGATTTCCGCGATCCGGCCGCGGCACTCGACAACATCGAAGCCATGATCGAATCGGGCGCACTGCAGCCGTACGTGGCCGAGAGCTACCGCGTCCATATCGAGAATGGCCAGTATTTCCTGCGACCGGTGAACAGCGATGCCAGCCAGCCCGCGCAGAAAGCATGAACGCAATCGATGCGGACATGCAAAGGTCTCATTCGATCTGACGCGCGGAGCATGTTAAAATTGCAGCCTTTTTTGACGAACCGGCCCGAAAGAGTCTTCTCCATGTTCTCTGCAAAAAACACTATCGCCGCTACTGATGCCGAACTCTGGTCTGCCATGCAGCAGGAAACCCAGCGTCAGGAAGATCACATCGAACTGATCGCTTCGGAAAACTACACCAGCCCGGCTGTGATGGAAGCCCAGGGCTCGGTGCTGACCAACAAGTATGCCGAAGGCTATCCGGGCAAGCGCTATTACGGCGGTTGCGAGTACGTGGATATTGTTGAACAGTTGGCAATCGATCGCCTGAAAGCCTTGTTCGGCGCCGAATACGCCAACGTGCAGCCGCACTCCGGCTCGCAGGCCAATGCCGCGGTTTACCACGCAGTACTGAAGCCGGGCGACACCATCCTCGGCATGAGCCTGGCACACGGCGGTCACCTGACGCACGGTTCGCCGGTCAACTTCTCCGGCAAGCTGTTCAACGTGATTTCCTACGGTCTGACCGAAGCGGAAGAAATCGATTACGCCGAAGTCGAACGTCTGGCGAAGGAACACAAGCCGAAAATGATCGTTGCCGGCGCTTCGGCTTATGCGCTGGTGATCGACTGGGCACGTTTCCGCAAGATCGCCGATGAAGTCGGTGCCTACCTGTTCGTCGATATGGCGCACTACGCCGGCCTGGTGGCTGGCGGCGTATACCCGAACCCGGTACCGCACGCACATTTCGTGACCACCACCACCCACAAAACCTTGCGCGGCCCGCGTGGCGGCGTGATCCTGGCCAAAGCCGAGTTCGAAAAAGTACTGAACTCGTCGATCTTCCCCGGCAACCAGGGTGGCCCGCTGATGCACGTGATTGCTGCCAAGGCGGTTGCTTTCAAGGAAGCCGCCGAGCCGGCATTCAAGGAATACGCCGAGCAAGTGGTTGCCAACGCCCGCGTCATGGCCAAGGTGCTGCAAGAGCGTGGCCTGCGCATCGTTTCCGGCCGTACCGATTCGCACGTATTCCTGGTGGATCTGCGTGCCAAGAAAATCACCGGTAAGGATGCCGAAGCAGTGCTCGGCCGCGCCCATATCACCGTCAACAAGAACGCGATTCCGAACGATCCGGAAAAACCGTTCGTCACTTCCGGCATCCGTATCGGCACTCCGGCCGTTACCACCCGCGGCTTCACCGAGCTGGAAGTGGAAAAACTGGCCAACCTGATCGCCGACGTGCTGGATGCGCCGAATGACGACGCAGTGATCGCCCGCGTTGCCAAAGACGCTCAGGCACTGTGCGCCAAGCTGCCGGTTTACGGTGCTTGAGCACTGAACTGCCAGTAGCAAACAAGGGAGGCCTGGCCTCCCTTTTTGTTTTGCTCGCCGCGCAGCTGCTCAGTGGTTGCGCCAGCCTGCAGTATTACGGCCAGGCGGTCGCCGGCCAGATCGAGCTGAGCCGCAAGGCACGGCCGCTGGAAGATGTGATCATGGCGCCGGACA
>CALMFQ010000197.1 GCA_937863215.1 uncultured Pseudomonadota bacterium | reverse complement strand
CCGCCGAATGCGGGCCTGCGGCACTGCATACCGCCATTTTCTACGAGCAGCCGGGCAGCAACGATCGACATGGCGACGATTACCATTTCGCCGGCCGCATGCAACTGGATCGGCTGGCGCCGGAAGCCCTGCGTGCCGATGCCGATTATTACCTGTGCGGCCCCTTGCCTTTCATGCGCGAGCAACGGCGTGCACTGCTCGAACGCGGTATCGATCCACAGCAGATTCGCTACGAAGTATTCGGGCCGGAACTGCTCGGCGCGCTGAATTGAATGCATTGGCCTTGCCGGGCGGCTGCGGCCGGCCCGGCCGATCGACCGACGGCACTACGGGAATGCCTGCATGTTGCAATTGACGCGAAACTGGTTGCAGACCTTTGTGCCGCTGGCTCTGAGCATCGGCGTGCGCGAGCGGCTGTATGGCTGTCTCGGTGCGTTCATCGGGCTGCTGTGCAGCGAGTGGGGGGCGCGGCATATCCTGGCCGGATTCAATCCGTGGTTCATCGCGCCGATGGGGGCTTCGGCAGTGCTGCTGTTTGCCGTGCCGACCGCGCCGATGGCTCAGCCCTGGCCGATCGTCGGCGGTAACCTGGTTTCCGGCCTGATCGGTGTGGCCTGCGCGCACTGGCTCGGCTGTGGCGGGTTGAGCGCGGCGCTGGCGGCAGCGCTGGCGATTGGCGCAATGTTCCAGCTGCGCTGTCTGCATCCGCCGGGCGGTGCGGTTGCCGTTTCCGCCGTGCTGGGCGGCCCGGCGATCGGCCAGCTGGGGCTGGGGTTCGTGTTTGGCCCGGTGTTGATCAATTCGGTACTGATGCTGGCGCTGGCCTTGCTGTTCAATAATCTGCTGCGCCGCCGCTACCCGCACCGCCCGATCGATCATGCCAATCTGCACCATACCGCCGACCCCTTGCCGAGCGAGCGCCTCGGTTTCAGCCATGCCGACCTGGATGTCGTGCTGGCGCAGCGCGGCGAGGTGCTGGATATCAGCAAGGACGACCTGCAGGAGATTCTGGCGGCGGCAGAATTGCACGCCTATCGGCGCCGCTTTGGCGATGTGCGTTGCCAGGACATCATGTCGCGCGATGTCGTGCTGGTGACGGCCGACGCCACGGCAGGCGAGGCGTGGGGACTGCTGGCGAAGCACAAGGTCAAGGCCTTGCCGGTGGTTGGCGCCGAGCGCCAATTGCTCGGCATCGTTTCATTGCACGATTTCTTTATCGGTCACGACAACCAGCCTCTGCCGGCGCCACTGGCCGAGCAGGGAATGGCACGGCCGATCGGCCTGCTGATGACGCAACAGGTTGCGGTAGCGCGCCCGACGCAGCCGATAGTGGAGTTGGTAAAGCTGTTT
>CALMFQ010000196.1 GCA_937863215.1 uncultured Pseudomonadota bacterium | reverse complement strand
CCACAGAATGCGGCATGGCTTGCGATGAAGCGCGCAAACTGCTGAACAAGCGAGGTATCCCGTTCACGCTGAAAAACCCGGAAACCCAGTCGCACTATGCGGCGGAACTCAAGAAGCTGGTCGGCACCACCATGGTTCCGGTATTGCAGGTCGGATCGCAAACCCTGAACGGATTTGAAGCCGGCAAATGGAATAGCGCGCTGGATGCCGTCGGCTACCCGCAGGCCAGCGTACCGGGCCAGAACGTGGCGCCGGCGAAAAAGGAAAGCACGCGCTGATGCAGCTGGCCACCTGGAACGTCAATTCGCTCAAGGTACGTTTGCCGCAGGTGCTGGACTGGCTGGCAGCGCGGCCGGTGGATGTGCTGTGCCTGCAGGAGCTGAAGCTGGAAGACAAGGTGTTTCCGGCCGATGCTTTCAGCGCCATCGGCTACCACAGCACCTTCATGGGGCAGAAGACCTACAACGGTGTGGCGATTCTGTCGCAGCAACCGGCCGGCGATATCCAGTACAACCTGCCGAATCTGCAGGATGAGCAGAAACGCCTGCTGGCCGCCACCATCGGCGGCGTGCGCGTGGTATGCGGTTATTTTCCCAACGGCCAGAGCCTCGATTCGGACAAGTACCCGTACAAGCTCGGCTGGCTGCAGGCACTGGGCGACTGGCTGCAAACCGAGCTGCAACGCCATCCGCAGCTGGCCTTGCTGGGCGATTACAACATTGCGCCGGACGACCGCGACGTACACGACCCGGCTGCCTGGCAAGGTCAGGTACTGGTCAGCGAACCGGAGCGTGCGGCATTCCAGCGCCTGCTCGGCATGGGACTGCAGGACAGCTTCCGCCTGTTCCAGCAGCCGGAGCAGGCATTCAGCTGGTGGGATTACCGCGCCGCCGGATTCCGCCGCAACGCCGGTCTGCGCATCGACCACATTTTGCTGAGCGCTCCGCTGGCACAGCGCTGCAGCGCCTGCGAGATCGACAAGGCGCCGCGCAAGCTGGAACGGCCGTCGGATCACGCACCGGTGATTGTCACCCTGGATTGATTGTTCCCGTTTTCTCCTCCGCAGATGTCATTTCGAGCCATGCACGCGATCAAACCAAGCACCAAAGCCTTATTGCTGGCTGCCAGCCTTATTGCGCTGAGCGCCTGTTCGAAACAGGAGCCTGCGTCCGGCACGATACCGGCACCGGCAAAGCAGGCCGAACTGCCGGCGCCAAGTGCGCCGCGCGTCGGCGTCAACCTGCCCGACTTCACCAGCCTGATCGAAGCGCACGGCCCGGCGGTAGTCAACATCAGCACCACCCAGACGGTCAACGCACGCAGCCGGCGCGGCGACATGCCACTGCCGCAGGAAGACGATCCACTGTTCGATTTTTTCCGCCGCTTCATGCCGCAACAGCCGCGCAACTATCAGGCACAGTCGCTCGGCTCCGGCTTCATCATTGCCTCGGACGGCACCATCCTGACCAATGCGCACGTAGTGGCGGATGCCGACGAAGTCACGGTGCGCCTGACCGACAAGCGCGAATTCAAGGCCAAAGTACTGGGCTCCGACAAGCGCACCGACGTTGCAGTAATCAAAATCAATGCCGACAAGCTGCCGATCGTCACGCTCGGCCAGCCGGCGCAGTTGCGCGTCGGTGAATGGGTAGTAGCAATCGGCTCGCCGTTCGGCTTCGACAACTCGGTCACCGCCGGCATTGTCAGCGCCAAGGGCCGCTCGCTGCCGGAAGAAAACTACGTGCCGTTCATCCAGACCGACGTACCGATCAATCCGGGCAACTCCGGCGGGCCGCTGTTCAATATGCGCGGCGAAGTGGTCGGCATCAATTCGCAGATCTACTCGCGCTCCGGCGGCTATATGGGAATTTCGTTCGCGATTCCGATCGATGTAGCAATGAATGTCGCCAAGCAGTTACAGCAGAACGGCAAAGTCAGTCGCGGCCGCATCGGTGTACAAATCCAGCCGCTGTCGCAGGAGCTGGCACAGTCATTCGGGCTTAAATCGACTGACGGCGCACTGGTATCGATGGTCGAGCCGGGCTCGCCCGCCGCCAGGGCCGGAATGCAGCCGGGCGACGTGATCCTCAAATTCAATGGTGAGCCGGTCAAAGGTTCCAGCGAACTGCCGCTGATCGTCGCCAACGTACATCCGGGCAGCAAGGTGCCGGTGCAGATCTGGCGTCGTGGCCAATCGCTGGCGTTGAGCGTGACAGTGGCGGAAATGCCGACCGAAAAAGTCGCCGCCAATCAGCCGGCCGAGCCAGCAACGGCAAAAATCCAGCGCCTCGGCCTGCAGATCAGCGATCTGGATGCCGAGCAGAAAAACGAGCTGGGCATGCACGGCGGCGTGCTGGTGGAAAATGCCGAAGGCGACGCCGCCAAGGCCGGCGTACAGGAAGGCGATGTGATCGTCGCGATCAATTCGGTGGCAACGCCGTCGGTCGCGGCATTCAACAAGGTGCTCGGCAAAACCGGCCCGGGCACCGTGGCACTGTTGATCGCGCGCGAAGGCAACACACTCTACCTGCCAATGCGTATCCGCTGAGCCGGTACAACGGCAAAACGGCAGGCCGATTGCGTGTCAATCGGCCTGTTTGTTTTTAGGGAAGCGCTGATTTATTGGCGCTTCAGCCGAACGCCTCGGCACAGGCTCGCAGTGTGTTGTCGTGCAACCGCAGCACCGGTTCCAGCTTGCCGAGATCGTCGCGCTGATGCCCGGCACCGGTGATCACCACCAGCGGGAGGCACCACTCGGCGGCGCTGGCACAAAGCAGCCGGTCGCGCTGCAACAATTGATTTTCATCCAGCCAGCCCTCGTTTACGTCCAGCCAGTGGCCATCGACGCTGGCCTGATACAGCAGCAGATCGCAGTCGGCCATATCCAGCACCAGCTGTTCCAGTGCGGTAAAGCCGGCGGCGGCCAGCGCCTCGCCCTGCACCGACAACGCCGCATGTTTCAGCCAGCTGCCTTGCTGCAGGCGTTGCAGGATATCCTGCGAACCGTCGGCCGGCTGCAGCGATGCATCGATGATGCCGACCCGCTGCACCTGCCCCGCCTGTTTCAGTGCCAGCGCAGTGACCAGCAAGGCGTTGAACGTGCAATCGGCGGCAGCGCTACGGTAACCGGCCAGATGAAACGGCCCGACCGGGGCCAGTGCGACACGACGTGTCACCAACACATGCTGCGCTGCCGCGTAGACCGCCCCCACCACGTGCGGCAATGCTCGCGCCACGCCCGGCAGGCGATTGCCAAAGCCGTTGTCCGCCTGGCCGCTCAATACCGCATCGACGTAATCCGGCGCATGCGCCAGCGCCAACTGCCTGCGACTGACCGGCGGCGGTGCCAGTAGTTGCAGCTTGATACCGAGCCGCAGCCATGAGGCGATCACTTCGCGCGGCTTGTGGGCGCTGGGCGACGGACTTTCGGCGTCTGCCAGCAGTCGTTCCGAGTAGAAAACCGGCAATGGCTCGGATTGAAGTGTGCTGCAGTCACGGCTGGCAGGCGTAAGCGCCATCGTCACCCTACCCTTGCCAAACCTGCAGCCACACCGCAAACCGTACCCGGGTTGCGCTACCGTCGTGAAACACGATTATTTCCGCACCAGCTCCACGCGGCGGTTTTTTGCCCGCCCTTCTTCGGTGCGATTGTCGGCAACCGGTTTTTCCTCGCCCCAGCCGGCAGTTGCCATGCGCCCGGGTTTGATGCCTGCCGCGGCCACTGCGGCAGCTACGGACTTGGCGCGATCCAGCGACAGCGTCTTGTTGGCAGCCGGGGAGCCCTGATTGTCGGTATGGCCTTCGATCGATACCTGCAGCGACGGCTGGCTTTGCATCAGCTCGGCAATCTGTTTGACGATCGGCTGCGAATCCGGCTTGATCACTGCCTTGTTGGTATCGAAATTGATCTGGAAAGAAATGAAGCCGTCCTTCTGCAGTTTTTCCCACAGCAGGTTGGCAGTCACTTCCTGCTGCATGGCCTTTTCTTCCAGCACATCCAGCAGCAGCCGATAGCCGCCGTTGCCGGTACGCACCACGGCATACACGGCGCCACCGTCACGCTTGAATTTGATTGCGCTATAGCCGGGCCGGTCTACCAGCACCTCGCCGCCTTTCTGCTTCGCGGCATTCTGGTAGTTGCGCATCACCTGCAGATCGCTCGGCGGCGACGGCTGCTCCGGCGATTTCTTGAAAATGTAGCCAATCGAGGTCAGATCGCCCTCCGGCTTCAGATTGCTGGCCGATTTGGGATTGGTGTCGATATTGATGCCAAGCTGATCATAGGTTTTCTTGCACTGGAAAATACTGAATCCGCTCATGCGGGTGAACAACGGATGGTCGGCACAGCCGCGGGCATCCGCGTCGGCCAGTGCGACACCGCTGGCAACGGCCAGCAACAGCGATACAGCAATACTGCGTAGTTTCATCTGAATTCTCCTCGAAAAATGGAACGCCGGCCGCACATCAGGGATAAACCCGTACCACGCGGAAACCCAGCAGCTGGCTGCGGTAGCTAACCGGGTTGCCGTTGCGCACCGCCGAGCGCGGCAATGCCGGGCCGCTCCAGCCGCCGCCGCGGTACACGCGCTTGGCGCAATCCTCGGTCACGCGCGGGCTGCCGTCGGCCGGTGCGTTGATGTAGTTGGTCGAAAGGCAATCCTCGCTCCACTCCCAGACATTGCCGAGGGTATCGTACAAACCGAAGGCATTCGGCTTGAAACTGCCGACCGGTGCGGTGGCGGCGTAGCCGTCCTTGCATTCGTGCGGCTCCCAGTCGAATTTGTAACGTGCCTGTGCCGTGCTGTCGTGGACGTTGGCGTATTCGCAGGCCAGATCGGCGTCGTCGCCCCAGAAGCGCGACGTCTTGGTGCCGGCGCGCGCCAGGTATTCCCATTCCGATTCGGTCGGCAGGCGGTAGGCCTTGCCGGTCTTGCGGCTCAGCCAGGCCAGATAGGCCTTGGTGTCCTGCCAGTTGACGCATACCACCGGATGATCGTCGCGCTGCGAGAAACCCGGATCGCGCCAGCTGCGGCCCGACTCGTTTTCCCAGGTCGATGAATGCAGCCAGATGTAGCAGGCCGATTCGGCCTTGTAGCCGGTGTCGGCGACAAACGCGGCAAACTGGCCGCGGGTAATTTCGTAACGGCCCACTGCCAGTGCATGCGCAATCTGCACTTCGTGGCGCGGCCGCTCGTTCTCGCCGCTGCCAGCCACATTGCGCCCGGAGCCCATCACGAACGAGCCGGCCGGCACCACCACCATTTCCG
>CALMFQ010000195.1 GCA_937863215.1 uncultured Pseudomonadota bacterium | reverse complement strand
TCGTTCCAGGTGGTACGGCGCAGGAAGTGGATGCCCTTGTCCGCCAGCGCCGGAAACATCACATTGCGCAGAATGCGATACTGGCGTGCCACCAGCTCGTGCGCTTCGGCACTGATCTGCTGCAATTGCTGGCGCGAGCTCAGGCCGTCGGCGCCGACAATGCTGGTATTCAACCGGACATTTTCTTTCAGGAAGGCGACCCGGACTTCGAAGAATTCATCCAGGTTGCTGCTGAGTATGCACAGGAATTTGAGTCGCTCCAGCAGCGGCAGGCGCTCGTCTTCGGCTTGCGCCAGGACGCGCCAGTTGAATTTCAGGAGCGACAGTTCACGATTGAGATAATGTACGGCTGAATACTGATTGGGCATGCTGTAAGTGAATTAACCTTGTGGCGGTGTGTAGCCGGTCGGCATGTCGGCGCCGGGGCCAAAGAAATACGCTTCCAGCTGGTCGGTCAGATACTTGCGTGCACGCGGATCGGCCAGACTGAGGCGGTTCTCGTTGATCAGCATGGTCTGGAACTTGATCCAGCCCTGCCATGCTTCTTTGGATACGTTGTCGGCAATGCGTTTGCCCAGTTCTCCCGGCAGTGGGGGAAAATCCATGCCTTCGGCTTCGCGGCCGAGTTTTACGCAGTGAACCATTTTTGCCATGTTGTGGATCCTTCGATCTAGATTAAGTTTACGAATGAAATATTACAAAATGATTGCATTTTGATTTCAGCTTGCCGGCGGCACGTCTGCGATTATACCGGTGCCGGGCTGCCGGCTGCAGCGTGCGGTCACGGCGCAGTGGATTCAGAAGCCTTCCAGCGACGCCTGACCGTACAGCGCCGGGTGGTCGGCACGCGGGCGATCCAGATGATAACCCTGCACCATGTCCACACCGAATTCCTTGAGCATCTGCAGGGTTTCCTCGTTTTCGACAAATTCGGCAACCGTTTGTTTGCCCATGCTGTGTGCCATTGTCACCATGCCGCGCACGAAAATCTGGCTTTCGTGATCCTTGAGCAGGTCGCGCACGAACATGCCGTCGATTTTCAATACGTCCGCTTTCAGATGCTTCAGATAGGTGAACGACGAAAAGCCGGTGCCGAAGTCGTCGAGGCAAACCTTGCAGCCGGTGCTGCGCAACGCCTCGATAAAGCGTTGTGCGTCGCGCATGTCGGAGACCGCAGCCGTCTCGGTGACTTCAACGTACAGCCGTTGCGGTTTGACCTCGTACTGCTGCAATAGCCCGGCGATATAGCCAGGCAGGGCCGGTTCGTCGAACGAGCGGCCGGAGATATTGATCGAGAGCGACGGTATGTGGCTGGACGTCGCCAGCAGTTTGATCGACTCGTGAATGATCCAGCGGTCGATTTCAATAATCTTGCCGGTTTTTTCCGCGATCGGGATGAACTGGCCGGGCGGCACGATCTTGTCCGGCTCCTGCGAATCGCGCATGCGCACCAGCACTTCCAGATGGCTCAGGCGCCGGTCGCTGGCGTGATAGATGCCCTGGAAATAAAGCAGCAGCAGATTGTTGTCGAGCGCATGCTGGATCCGTTCTTTCCAGCTCCAGCGATCGACCATTTCGCGCGACAGGTTCTGGTCCGGGCGGTAGATGCGCGCGGTGTTCTTGCCCGCGGCCTTGGCCTGGTACATCGCCATGTCGGCATTGGCGATCAGCTCTTCGCCATTGCTGGCGTGTTGCGGGAACAGTGCCACGCCGACGCTGGTGCCAAGGCGCAGGCTCTGGCCTTCGTAGGCAAAAGTGATCTGCTCGACTGCGCGTACCAGCCGTTCCGCGAGAACGCCCATTTCCGCCTCGATCGCTCCCGGCACCAGCAACGCGAATTCATCGCCACCGAGCCGGCACAGTATCTCGTTGCGGCGAATCTGGCCGGAGATTTCCTGTGCCACACGCACCAGTATATTGTCGCCGGCACCGTGGCCGAAGGTGTCGTTGATGTACTTGAATTCGTCCAGATCGAAAAACAGCAGTGCGACGTTGGTCTGGTGCCGGTCGGCATCGAACAGCATGCGCGCCAGCTCTTCCTGGAAGCGGTGGCGATTGAACAGCCCGGTGAGCGAGTCGCGCTCAGCAAGAAACACCAGTCGCTCGGCTGCCCGCCGGCTTTCGGTCACATCTTCGAACAGCCAGACGCTGCCGATCTCCCTGCCATTATCGTCGAGCACCGTGTGGCTGTGCTGTTTGATGACTCGGCCGTCGCGCATGTCGTATTCGCGCAGACTGGTGTCGAGGGCGAAGCCGGCGCCGGGCTGGGCGTCGCCCTGCAGCAGGCAGATTTCCGGCAGATTGCCGGCTGCCTGCAGCAGCGTGTCGAACTTGGTGCCGAGCTGCGCTGTCGAGTCGGCTATCTGCCATTGCTGGCGAAACGCCGGGTTGCAGTAGACGACGTATTCGTCCTGATCGACAAACAGGATGCCGACCGAAATCGCCGACAGCAATGCACCGAGACGGGCTTTTTCCTGCTCCGCCTGTTGCAGATAGCACTGCTGCATCGCCTGTGCGCGTCGCAGCTCATCTACCGCTTGCGACAGTACCGCCTGGGTTTCGTGATAGTCGGAGTTGTCGCGCACGCTGGCGCGTATCCCGAGGTGAGTGCCGTCCGGCGCGTAGATCGGAACCCACGAAATCACCCCCCAGTATTCGCTGCCATCGCGGCGCAGGCCGCGAAATCCGATATCGTGTTCGCTGCTGCCATTGAGTGCGCCACGAATCCGCGGGTAGAAATCGTCGGCTTCGTCATTACCGATCAGCGGCCGAGGGAAATCCGGCATCGCCAGGCACTCGGCGGCGCTGTAGCCGAACACCCGCTCGGCAGATGAGTTGACCCACAGCAGCTTGCCGGTCGGGGATAGCCACATTTCCACGCCGTAGGTGTAATCGGCAATCGCGTGAAAATTGCTCTCGCTGGCGCGCAGCTCCTGCATCTGCTGCTCCAGCTTGCTTGCCATGGCGTCGAAATCGCGCGCCAGCACACCGATTTCGTCGTTGCGGCGTACATTGGCGCGCACGCCGGTTTCGCCGTTGGCGATGGCGGTGGCGGCAAGGCTCAGCTTGCGCAGGTCGCGCGTGACGCGAAAGCCGAGCCACAGCAGTACCGCAGTGCAGATGGCCACCGATGCCAGCGCAATCGCCAACGTCTGCCAGTACATGCCGCGCAGCGATTCGCCCAGACTGCGTGTGGTCAATCCATAGTGCAGAGCGCCGTATTTGATGCTTTCGAGGCGGAGGATGGTCCGGGCGTGAAACGTGTCGTCCAGGCGCCGGAACTGGTCGATGCGGTCGGCCGGCGGTGTCGGCTGCCCGGCCTCCCAGCCGCTGCTGACCACCACCTTGCCGTTGCGGTCGTACAGCACCAGGTAATCGATCTGTTCGTCGCTGCGGATGCTCTCCATCAGGTCGTAGGCGGACGAGTAATCCTGTGTTACCAGCGTTGGCGCCAGCGCGGCGTTGAGCAGCAGGTTCAGCTCCTGCAGGCGTTTTTCCAGACTGCTGCGCGCCACCTGATCCCAGGATTGGCTCATATTCAGTGCCAGCACACCCACCAGAATGACCTGAACCACCAGTACCACTGCGGCCAGCCGGGCACGGAGCGGGCTGAAATGCGGTACGCCGGTCATTGTCCGAGCCTTTTGCGCAGTTCGTCGATGTAGGGGGCGATCTGGCGCATGTCGCTATCGGCCAGCGGCTTGCCGGCAGAAAAGCCGACGCGTGCCAGCAGATTGCGTTTCGGATCGGCGCTGCGCATGAATTCCTGCGTTGCACCTACCAGCCGGGCGCGCAGTTCCGGTGTCAGACGCGAATGGATCAGCAGCACCATCTGCGGCACCGGCTTGCTTTCGGCAATGATGCGGATATTGTTGCGGATGTCGGGCGCCATCGGCTGCAGCGCCGAATCGGCGATCACGGCAGCGGCGGCTTCACCGTGCAACATCATCATCGCCGCAGTGTTGTGGTAGTCGTTGTACTTGAAACGGACATCGACGGTCTGGCCGTCGGGCTGGCGAAAGAATTCGGCGCCCAGCATCGAGGTCAGCGTCAGGTGGTCGGGCAGCGCGATCAGCTGGCCTTTCATGTCCTCGGGTTTCTGATAGGCCGATGCCTTGTCGACGATCATGATCGCCTTGAGCGAGCCTTCGCCTTTCATCACTGCCACGTAGCCGGCATTTTGCACCGCCAGCAGCGCCGAATGCGGCCCGATCAGCGCAATATCGAATTCGCTGCGCAGCAAGCGTTGCATGTACTGATCGTAATTGGCTGCGCCGACGATCAGTACCGGCTCGCCGGCCTTGTCGCCGAGGAAGGTCGCATAGGGCTGAAACGCCGCCAGCAGGGTGCGGGCGCTGAGGAAGGGTTCGATTGCCAGCGTCAGCTCGGCCGCACGCAGCGGCCCGCCATGCATGGCAATGGCCAGCAGCAGCGGTGCCAGCCAGCGAATCGGCGCGCGCATCAGCGCACCCCTGAAAAGAGTGAATTGTTCAAAGCGTTTTGATGAAAACCTTGGATCGTCTCTGGTAATTATAGAAACGCTGTTTCTGCGGCGGTAGGTCATCTACATTGGCGGCAACAAAGCCGCGCTCGACAAACCAGTGCGCGGTGCGGGTGGTGAGCACGAACAGGCGTGCAATGCCCTGTGCACGCGCTGCCTGTTCCACCGCATCGAGCAGTTTGTCGCCCAGTTGGCGGTCGCGGTATTCGCGGCCGACTACCATGCAC
>CALMFQ010000194.1 GCA_937863215.1 uncultured Pseudomonadota bacterium | reverse complement strand
CCAGCCGTTCAATCCGGCATTGCATGCGGCTTGACGGGGATAACAGTATCTACAAAAGCGCTTATTTTCGCGGCAGTGCCTTGAAGGGGAGGATACGCATAATCCCGGATGCGTCTTACCCGGTTTTTCAACCCAGCTCGCGCACCAACTCCTTGATCGCGCCGATGCGGTCTTTCACCGCATCCAGCTTGTTCTCGTATTTCAACCGATCCGGCCCGGCCAGCTTGAACTGGCGCTTGGTCTGGATCAGCTTGATGATTTTCATCGGATCAATCGGCGGATTGGGCACAAACTGCACAATCAGCCCGGTTTCGGTGGCATCGATTTTCTGCATCCCCAGCGGTTTGCTCACCAGCCGCAGTCGGTGGGTTTCCAGCAGGGTTTTCGCCGGGTCCGGTAGCAGGCCGAAGCGGTCGATCAGTTCCTGCTGCAGATCGTCCAGCTCCTCGCCGCTGTCGCAGTTGGCCAGGCGTTTGTAGATCACCAGTCGTTCATGCACGTCCGGGCAATAGTCGTTCGGCAACAGCGCCGGAGAATGCAGGTTGATTTCGGTGGTCACACCCAGTGGCTGCGTCAGGTCCGGTTCTTCGCCGCGTTTCAGTGCTTTTACCGCGTTGTTGAGCATTTCGCTGTAAAGGCTGAAGCCGATTTCCTGCATTTCGCCGGATTGCGATTCGCCCAGCACCTCGCCGGCGCCGCGGATTTCCAGGTCGTGCATCGCCAGATAAAAGCCGCTGCCGAGTTCTTCCATCATCTGGATCGCTTCCAGCCGCTTCTTCGCCGCCGGCGTCATCGCCGCTTCTTCCGGTGTCAGCAGATAGGCGTAGGCCTGGTGGTGCGAACGGCCGACGCGGCCGCGCAACTGGTGCAATTGCGCCAGGCCAAAACGGTCGGCGCGGTGGATGATGATGGTGTTGGCGGTCGGTACGTCGATGCCGGTTTCGACAATGGTGGTGCACAGCAGCAGGTTAAAGCGCTGCTGGTGGAAATCGCGCATCACCGCTTCCAGCTCGCGTTCCGGCATCTGGCCGTGGGCGACGGCGATACGCGCTTCCGGCAGCAGTTTTTCCAGCCGCTCGCGGATATTGCCGATGGTTTCCACCTCGTTGTAGAGATAGAACACCTGTCCGCCGCGCTTCAGTTCCCGCAGCGCCGCTTCGCGCACAATGCCGTCGTCGATGCGCGAGACAAAAGTCTTGATCGCCAGCCGCTTCTGCGGTGCAGTAGCGATCACCGAAAACTCGCGCAGCCCTTCCAGCGCCAGCGACAAGGTCCGCGGGATAGGCGTTGCAGTCAGCGTCAGCACGTCGACTTCGGCGCGCAGCGCTTTCAGGCGTTCTTTCTGGCGCACGCCAAAGCGGTGTTCCTCGTCGATGATCACCAGTCCGAGGTTGTTGAATTTCACATCCGGCTGCGCCAGCTTGTGGGTGCCGATGACGATATCGATGCCGCCGCTGGCGAGACCTTTCAGCGCCTCGTTGACTTCCTTGGTGGAACGGAAACGCGACAGCTCGGCAATCCGCACCGGCCAGTCGGCAAAACGGTCGCGGAAGTTCTGGTAGTGCTGTTCCGCCAGCAGTGTGGTCGGCACCAGCACCGCCACCTGCTTGCCGGCCATTGCCGCGACAAACGCGGCGCGCAGCGCGACTTCGGTTTTGCCGAAGCCAACATCGCCGCACACCAGCCGATCCATCGGCCGGCCCGAGGTCATGT
>CALMFQ010000193.1 GCA_937863215.1 uncultured Pseudomonadota bacterium | reverse complement strand
ATCAGCTATCTCAACCCGGCGGCACTGCGCTTTACCGGCTGGAGCCAGCAGGAGGCGCTGGGCAAGCCGGCCAGCTTCGTGCTCAAGCTGATCGACGATCACACCCACGAAACCCAGCCGGACCCGATCCAGCAGGTATTGCGCGAGCGGCGCAGCATCTGCAGCAACGGCAGCACCAGCCTGCTGCGGCTCGACGGCCAGGAATTCGCGGTGGAGCAGACCGCCGCGCCGATCTGCGACAGCCATGGCGTACCGCAGGGTGCGGTACTGGTGCTGCGCGACGTCACCCAGTCGCGCAAGCTGGCGGCACAGCTGTCGTATCAGGCGCGCCACGACGAGCTGACCGGGCTGCCCAACCGGCGCGCCTTCGAACAGCATCTGCAGCAACTGCTGCAGACGCCGCTGAATGCCGCCGAGCATACGCTGCTATTCCTCGACCTGGATCAGTTCAAGATCGTCAACGACACCTGCGGCCACGTCGCCGGCGACCAGCTGCTGAAGCAGATTGCCGTACTGATCCGCCAGCAGCTGCGCAGCAACGATATCTGCGCCCGCCTCGGCGGCGACGAATTCGGTGTGCTGCTCGACAGCTGCCCGCAGGACGTAGCGGTGCGCATTGCCGACAAGCTGCGCACCACCGTGTCGGATTTCCGTTTTGCCTGGGAAAACAAGCTGTTCCATGTCGGCCTGTCGATCGGTCTGGTCAGTTTCAGCCCCGGCGGCTTCGACCAGATCGCGCTGCTCAGCGCCGCCGATACGGCGTGCTACATGGCCAAGGAGAAAGGCCGCAACCGGGTGCAGGTGCATCACCGGGACGATGTCGAAGTGGCATTCCGCCAGGGCGAAATGCAGTGGCTGGCGCGCATCAACGCGGCGCTGAGCGAAAACCGCTTTCAGCTTTACTTCCAGCTCATCGCGCCGAATCTGCACGAAGAGCACGGCATTCACTTCGAAGTGCTGGTGCGCATGGTTGGCGAGGACGGCGCACTGATCCCGCCCGGCGCGTTCATCCCGGCGGCCGAGCGCTACAACCTGATGGGCGCGATCGACCGCTGGATCATCGGCCACACTTTCGAATTCATCGACCAGTTCCGCCACGAACTGCCGCCGATCGAGGCCTGCGGGCTGAACCTGTCCGGCGCATCGATGGCCGATACCGATCTGCAGCAATTCATCCAGCAACAGCTGGAGCAATACCGCATTCCACCGGAAAAAATCTGTTTCGAGATCACCGAAACCGCCGCCATTGCCAATCTGGCGCAGGCGATGCAGATGATCCGCGAGCTGAAGCAGATGGGCTGCAAGTTCGCGCTCGACGATTTCGGCAGCGGCATGTCGTCATTCGGCTACCTGAAACATCTGCCGGTGGACTACCTTAAAATTGACGGCAGCTTCGTCAAGAACATGACAAGCGATCCGATCGATGCGGCCATGGTTGCCGCGATCAACAATATCGGCCACGTGATGGGCTTGCGCACCATTGCCGAATTCGTCGAGAACGATGCAATCCGCGATGCCCTGTGCGCACTCGGCGTCGATTACTCGCAAGGTTATGGGGTCGGCAAACCGCTGCCCGCTGCGGCATTGCTGGAATTCTGAGCCGCTGCCAGCGCAATCGAACACATCTGCATCAAGGGAGCAGGCAATGCCCGAACAAGCCACCCTGAACCGGGCCCAGAATATCGAGCAACTGCGCGACCGGCTCGACCAGCATCATAGCGACTCGCACTCGCGGCTCGGCCATTACCTGATCGACGCCGGGCTGCTGGCGCCGGAACAGCTGACGCGCGCGCTGGAAAAGCAGCGCAGCAGCAACCGCCGGCTGGGCGAGATCATCATCGATCAGGGGCTGATCGCACCGGAACAGCTGGACGAACTGCTGGTGCGCCAGCTCGACATTCCGCGCGTGCAGCTGGGCGAATTCGAGCCCGATGCGGGGCTGCTGCAACTGGTGCCGGAGCCGATCGCGCGGCGCTATCGCATCATGCCGCTGATGCTGCACAACGACTGCGTGGTGGTAGCGACCGAAACCATCCTGCAGCAGGATGCACTCGAATCGCTGCGCTTCGTCACCGAGCGCCACATTCTGCAGGCACTGGCCGAACCCGGATCGGTCGAGCGCGCGATCAACGAACACTACCTGCAGAAAATCGACAGCGACGATCTGGAGCATTACGAGCTGTCGCTGGAGCGCAACGACGAAGAGCAACGCATGTGGCAGGAGGCGGAGCAGCTGGCCAAGCAGCAGCCGATCGTCAAGCTGGTGGATTCGATGATCAGCAATGCCATCGTGCAAAAGACTTCGGACATCCACATCCTGCCCGAGCACGACAAATTCGAACTGCTGTATCGCATCGACGGCACACTGGTAAAAATCCGCGAGTTTCCCAAATCGCTGTTGCCGGCGGTGGTCAGCCGCATCAAGATCATTTCGCGGCTGAACATCGCCGAACGCCGGCTGCCGCAGGACGGCCGCATCCGCTACAGCGACAAGGGGCTGCTGGTCGATCTGCGGGTATCGGTGATTCCGGTGCAGTTCGGCGAAAGCATCGTCATCCGCCTGCTGAACAAGAACGCCGGGCTGCGCACCCTGTCGCAGATCGGCTTTTCCGCGTCGGACGAAGCACGGCTGCGCGATCTGCTGGATCGTTCGCACGGCATCATTCTGGTGACCGGCCCGACCGGCTCGGGCAAATCCACCACGCTCTACGCCGCGCTGCAGGAAGTGGCGAAAACCAATGTCAACGTGATCACGGTGGAAGACCCGATCGAGTACGAAATGGCCGGCATGCGCCAGATCCAGCTGATACCGGCGATCAACTTCAGTTTTCCCCAGGCGCTGCGCCACATCCTGCGCCACGATCCGGACGTGGTGATGATCGGCGAAATGCGCGATCTGGAAACCAGCAAGATCGCGGTGGAAAGTGCGCTGACCGGGCATCTGGTGTTCTGCACCCTGCATACCAACGACGCCCCCAGCACCATCGTGCGCCTGCTGGAAATGGGCATCGAGCCGTACATGATCCGCGCCGCGCTGATCGGCGTGCTGGCGCAGCGGCTGGTGCGCAAGAACTGTCCGCACTGCCTGCTCGAAGACAAGGTGACGGCGCTGATGCGTGTCAACCTGGGGCTGGACGACAGCGATGTGTTCTATCGCAGCAAGGGGTGCGAGCATTGCCACTACACCGGCTTCAGCGGCCGGCTGGCTGTGTACGAACTGCTGACGCTGGACGAAGCGATCCGTAATCTGGTGCATCACGGCGCATCGGCCGACGAGATTCGCAATCTGGCGGTGAAACAGGGCATGACGCTGATGCACCAGCATGGCGTGACGCTGGCACGGCAGAAGCTGGTATCGATCAACGAGGTTTACCGCTCCTGCATGTAACGATGCATGGCCACAAGCCGCTCTGGAAGCCGCTGGCAGGCCAGGCTGCAGATGGCTCCCAGAGCGGCCTGCAGCCTGCCCCGCAAACCGGGCTCACCCTCCCACGGCACGCCACGCCGCATCCGCCAGCGGCACAATCAGGCTGCGCGGGTCGGCCTTGACCCGGCCGCTCAGCCAGGCGCGGCAATATTCCTGCGCCGGGCCGACAATCAGCGCCCAGTACAACTCCGGTGGCAACTGGCGCAGCTCCCCCCGCTCCAGCCAGGGTTTGAAATAGCCCAGCGCGGCGCGCAGGTTTTCCTTGTTCTTCTGCAGCAACTGCTCGCCTTGAGCGCTACGGCTGACCAGCGTGCGCGCCTGGAAAATGAAGCGCGCCAGATCCTGACTGGCCAGCACCCATTCCACATAGCAGCTCACCATCGCCCTCACCCCCGCCTCGGCATCTGCAGCCTGCTGCAATGCTGCCAGCAAGCGCTGCCAGTAATCGTCCAGCCCGTTGAGGAACAAATAGGCGACGATGCCTTCCTTGTTGCCGAAATGATGATAAATGCTGCCGACGCTGGCGCCGCTGCGGGTACGGATGGCATCGATGCTGGTGGCCTCGATGCCGAGTTCGTTGAAGCAGGCGATTGCCGCCTGCAGGATTTCCTGCTTTCGATCCGGTTTGTCGTTCATTCGCCAATTCCAACTGCGCAAAAAAGCGCTTGCACTAGAATTTTATTCTAGAATATTATTCCAATCACCATGCAGCAGCATGAGCAGCACCCCGAGCAGCGCATCGGGCCCCCTATTCATTTTCAGGAGATATCGGCATGAGCCAAGCCCTGCAGTTCTACCAAAGCGCCGGCAACGAAGCTTTCAGCAAAATGGTATGCCAGATGGCGCCGTATTTTGCCACCATCGACCCCACTTTCGTCGAGCTCAAACCGGGCTACGCCGAAGTCAGGTTGCCGTTCCGCCGCGAAGTCACCAATCACCTCGGCAGCGTGCACGCCATCGCCATGTGCAACGCCGCCGAGCTGGTGGCCGGCACCATGACCGATGTCAGCATCCCGGCCGGCAGCCGCTGGATTCCCAAGGGCATGACGGTCGAATACCTGGCCAAGGCCAAGACCGACCTGCGCGCCGTGGCCGACGGCAGCAGCGTCGATTTCAGCCAGCCGGGCGATGTCGTGGTGCCGGTGGACGTGTTCGACACGGACGGGCAGAAGGTCTTCAGCGCGCGCATCACCATGAACGTCAAGGCCGGCTGAGGCAGACGGCCGGAACGAGAAAGCCAATGAAAACGCCACCGCCGGTAAACCCGGCAGTGGCGTGACGGACGGCATCCGGGCGGATCAGCCGCTCAGATCGGGGAACTGCGCGGCGTATTTGCGAATCCACTCCTCTGCAGCCTGCTCTGCGCTCAGCTCGCGCCGCTCGGTCTGGCGCACCTGTTCGCGGTATTCCTCGATATGGCACACCTGCTCGATCATGCGTGCGCGGTAGGCATCGTCCTGATCGAGAAACTCCACCCCCAGCTCGAAACCATCGCCGCTCTCGCGGCACCACGCCACCTTGGCCTCGCTTTCGAACACCGGCGACACGCACGGAATGCGCAGCGACACCATCGCGCCGGACGGCACCTCCACCTCCGACGCAAACGCCAGCCCGCCCACGCTGACATTGCGCAAATGCTGGCGTGGCTGGATCGAAGCATGCAGAGCGCAGACTTCAATCGGCATGCTGCTGGGGTGTCGCATAAAGTGGCGCATGATGGCCGACCGGGGATCGAGTGTGGAGAACATGATTTAACGTTAGATCAAGGGCCGCCGCGCTGCAAAGGCAATAACCACGCGCCTTGGCGCCAAATTGGCGCCGCGGTTCGCCACATGCCGGCAAGCCGATGCCCGCGCGCCCGGCTGACCGGGCTGCAAAGTAGCGCCAGAGCGGCGTTCGGGCATATGGTCAAAGCGATTGCGGCTAGCGGACATTGGGGCGCATCGATTCGCAGCCCTGCCGGCCAACGGGCGTAACGGCGGGCGATGCCAAGTCTGTCCGGCCAGCACCTCCGCCAGGCATGGCATCAAACCTCGATCCGGTAATTCAGTGTCGCCTCGTCGCCGGTCATGCCGCGAAAGCCCCAGCAGTGCGCCGGCTGTTCATTGATGGTGATTTCCACATCCACCGGCTCGATGGCGAGTTGCTGGCGAAACGCTTCGAACAGCGATTTGATCAGCGCCTTTTTGGTTGCTTCCTTTCTGCCGGCAATCATATTGATTTCAATCACCGTGTATTTATCCGAGCGGCCGCCCGGATAGTAGAAATTGCTCCGCTCCAGCGGCACAAAACGATGCGCGCGCTTGTCTTGCGGCATCTGCAGCACGCTGACCATGCAGCGGTGAATCACATCCGACATTTGCGCCTTGACCGGATTCAGGCAGTCATCGATTCCATAAACGGTAATCATCTCAAGTCCTTGCAGGGTAAAAAAACTGGCTGGGCCTGCTCGTGCACCGCAAGTTGGCGCAGCCGGCCCCTTGGCGACATGGCCGATTATGTGGCGATCATGCCACAATCCGCGCCGGCATTGGCCCACAGGCTATGCTGCAAGCCAATATCCATGCGGCCTGCAGGCCGGCCTGCGGGGCAATACCGGCGCCGGCTGCAGCCCGGCCGCATTCAGCGCCGCCGTGCCAGCAGCGCGAACACTTCATCCAGCGCCGCATCGCCCGCGCCGGCCTGAATCGCCCGCTGCACGCAGCCGCGCAGGTGATCCTGCAGCAGCTGATTCGATACTGCGTCGAGCGCGGCGCGGGCGGCCTGGATTTGCGTCAGCACGTCCATGCAGTAGCGGTCGCCCTCCACCATGCCGGCAATGCCGCGAATCTGGCCTTCGATGCGCGACAGCCGCTGCAGCAGCGCCTGCTTGTTGGGCTGCACCGTGCTGCGCGGCTCGCCATCCGCCGCCGCAGTGCAGTCGTGCTCACACGACATCGTAGCCGGCGCCCTCGATGGCATCGATACACTGCGCCGCATCGACGCTGTCGGGCCGGTAGCCGATCTGCACCTTGCCGTCGGCCAGGCTGATCTGCACATCGACCACGCCGGGCAAGGCGCGCAATACCTTTTCGACACTGGCGACGCAGCCGCCGCAGGTCATGCCGCTTACTTGCAGTTGCAGGGTTTCCATCTCAATTTCCTTTCTAAAGAAGCATTGAAAAATACATCGTGAATCGGCCCTCGCCCCCCCACTCCATTAGCACCCGAACAACGCAGTAGATACTGTTATCCCCGTCAAGCCGCATGCAATGCCGGATTGAACGGCTGGCC
>CALMFQ010000192.1 GCA_937863215.1 uncultured Pseudomonadota bacterium | reverse complement strand
CGTGGCGATACGCTGACACACATTGCCCAGCATTTCGAGCCCGACCCGGCGCAGCAGAAAGCCATGGCCAAGGCAATTCTGGCGAGCAACCCGAGCGTCAGAAGCGCCGATCTGATCAACATCGGCCAGAAGCTGGCGATTCCCGATCTGACCGTGCTCTATGCCGCCAATGCAGTCAATCCCGATAAGGCGGCCGGTAGTCGCGCGCCGGCCGAAGCGCTGGCGCGCAACCGTGCCAGACCACAGGATCAGGAAACGCCGCCGCAACCGACCCGCCATGCCGGCAACGCCGCCGACAGCGGCGCACCGGAATACCAGCTGAAACTGACTCCGACCCAGCCCGGTGGCATGCCACCCGGCAAGAACGATAGCGGCAGCGGCGGCCCACGGCATGGTGCGACCGATTCGGACGACAAGACGGCGGAAATGCTGGCGCTGAATGAAAAAATCAGCAATCTGGAACAACAGATGGAATCGTTGCGCCTGCAGTTACAGATGGCGCCGCGCATGGCGGCACCGGGTACGGCCGCAGCGCCCGGCGCAACTGCGCCAACAGCCGGCAGCACGGGCAAGCCGGCCAAGGCCAAGCCTGTCATCGGCAGTGTCGAACCGGCCGAGCAAGGCATGCCGACCTGGGCTCTGGCAGGCGCAGGCGGAGTACTGGCAGCGGCAATAGCCTATCTGGTGTATCGGCGCCGCCACGGTTGAATTGCGGCGCGGGTGCGATCAGAAGCGCATTTGCGGTGAATGGAAGGCGTAGCAGTTCTTGCCTTGCGCCTTGGCGCGATACATGGCCACGTCCGCCGCCTTTTTCAGCGCGTTGGCGTCCTGCCCGTCTTCCGGGCCGACGGCAATGCCAATGCTCAGCCGCGCCGACAAGCGTTCATTGCCGACCAGAATCGGCAGATTCAGCGAGGCGATGATTTTCTCCGCCACCAGCGCCGCATCTTCACGCCCCTTCAGATTCGGCAGCAGTACGATGAACTCGTCGCCGCCCAGCCGTGCCACGGTATCGCTGCGGCGCACGCAGGCGTTCAGGCGCTTCGCCACCTCCTGCAGCAGCGCGTCGCCAACGTCGTGACCAAGCGTATCGTTGACCTGCTTGAAATCGTCCAGGTCGATAAACATCAGCCCGATCTGCCCTCCCTGGCGCTTCTGCTGCAGCAGCGCCTGATCGACGCGCTCGGACAGCAGAAACCGGTTCGGCAATGCTGTCAGCGTATCGTAGAAAGCCAGATACAGAATCCGCTCTTCGTTCAGCTTGCGCTCGGTGATGTCGGTCAGCATCGCGAACACCGATGTCGCGCGCCCCACCGGGTCGAACAACGTGCTGCAATTGGCGAGAATGTGCACTTCCGCGCCGTCGGCTGCGTGCAGGCGCAATTCGAACTGGCGATGCTGGCTGGCGCTGAACTTGGCGTACTGTTTGTGCCATTCTTCCAGATTGTCGCGCACCACGAAGCGATCCAGCTGCAGGCCGAGAATATCCTGGCGCCGCACACCCAGCAGCCGGCACAGTGCCGGGTTGACGTCGGTGATATTGCCCTCGCCGAGGCTGATCAGAACATAGCCTTCGGTGGTGGTCTCGAGAATCGCCCGGTAGCGTGCCTCGCTGTCGCGCAACGCCTCCTCGGCGCGTTTGCGCTCGGTGATATCGTTGACGCCCAGCAGGATCACGCTTTCGCCGCGATGCGACGACTTGCGCGCCGACACCAGCCCCCAGATGCGCTGCTCGCTGGCAGTGCGCAGGCAGGTTTCAAAATCCTTGATCGCTCCCTGGGTACGCACCATCAGCAACAGCTGGCGGCAATCGTTGGCATCGACGAACAGGCTGTCGACCTTCTGCCCGATCATGGCGCTGGTCGGCCAGCCCAGCACCTCGGCTGCGCGCTGGTTGCAGGCGATCAGCTGCTGCTCGGTGGCATTGAGCAGCAGCATCGGATAAGGAATCGCCTCGGCAATCACGCGGAACAACTGCTGGTCTTCGGCGCGTGCATCGATGCTACCGCTGCGGCGCATTTCCCCGACCAGCACCCGCTTGCCTTCCGACAGTGGAACCACACGCTTGCTGGTAACCACGCGCTGGGTGCTGCCATCCGGCAGATGGAATTCGTCATCGACTTCGCTGATGCCGCCGCTGACAAATGCCGGCTTCCAATCCGCCCAGTTTGGCAGCGGTTCGTCGACGGAAACGGTCGGCACCGCGCCGAGCAGCTTGTGGCGCGGCTTCAGCATCAGGCGGCAGAATGCATCGTTGACCGCCAGCCAGCGGCCGGCAGCATCCTGAACGAAAGCGGGATAGTCGAAGGTTTCGAGGTAGGAAGAAAGGGGAAGCAGCGGGTCCATCAAGCCAAAGCCATGTTTTCCAAAGCTAAGCGTAGCAGAGGATCAGGCTTTGCGTTGGTAGACCACAAAATCGAATCCGAAGCCGCGGCCGTCGTCGGCATGCTGCTGACGCGAGACCTCCTGCCAGTCGGTCGGGTCCAACTCGGGAAACCAGGCGTCGCCGACAAAATCGGCGTGGATTTCGGTCAGATACAGCCGGTCGGCACGCGGCAGCGTTTGCGCATACAGCTCGCTGCCGCCGATCACGAATACCTCGTCATGGCCGTGCGCCGCCTGCAATGCCGCATCCACGCCAGCAACCACGGTGCAACCGGGAAACTGCCAATCCGGGTTGCGCGTGATGACGATCGAGGTACGGCCCGGTAACGGCCGGCCGATCGATTCGAAAGTCTTGCGCCCCATCAGGATCGGATGGCCAAGCGTGGTGGCCTTGAAGTGCTTCAGGTCTTCCGGCAAATGCCACGGCAGCGTATTGTCGCGGCCGATGACCCGATTGCGTGCCTTGGCGGCTATCAGCGACAGCAGTGGCATGGCTTATTTGTCTCCGTCGGCATAGGGGTTGTCGAGGCTGGCGATCAGCTGCGTCAGCACCTCGCGCACCTGCTGCTCGTCGCAGCCCATCAACAGCGCATCTTCCAGACAATCCTGCGCCATCTGTTGCAGCTCTTCGAGGTTTTCGCGCATTACCTTGATCTTTTCGACACAGGCGATGATTTGCCCGTTCGGGTCGCGCCACTTGATCTGCTCGAAACTAGCCATCTTGCCTCAATAATTGATTGCAGCGAACAGCGACACCTGTCGCTGGATGAAATCCGCGTACTGGTAAGTCGATGTGCGCCGGTCGATCTGATAATTCAGCCCGATATCTACCAGACGATGCGGCTTATAGGCAAGTCCTAATGTAGTAATGCGTTCGCGGTCGGCACGCTCGACCCCGCCCTGATAGACGATACGTTCGTCGCGCCAGCCGGCATTGGCGCCGACCAGCGGCGTAATGCGCCAGTTGGCGCCGAGGCCGCCGATGCGATGCACCGCATACGAGCCGAACGCCGATTCTTCTTCACCGCCCACCTGGCGCGCCAGATTCAGCGTCAGACCGATATCGCTGCTCAGGTTGTAAGCCGCGTCGATAGCGCCGATGCCACCGCTGAAATCGCGCCCCTCGGTATAGATCACCGCATGATCGTAGCTGCGCCGCATGTAGCCGACGCGGCCGTTGAAGCGGGTGCGCTCGCTGGGGTTCCAGCTGGCGTAGAGGCTGCTTTCGCGATCCTGAGAGCCGGAATCGAGCAACGAACCGATCGGGCGCTGTTCGAACTTGGTGTAGCTCAACTCGCTGGCACGCAACTGCACTCCGCCGCCAATCCCGCTGGTGAGCTTGAA